>NZ_JBXWRD010000034.1:0-51545 GCF_059612725.1 Ruegeria sp. YKSF070
GTCAATCGCGACAACGCGACGCCGGGCACAGAGCTGACGGTGCATGTGGTGGGGGCGGAACGTCCGGCGCGGGTGATCGCACCCTCGCCCTATGATCCCGACGGCAAGGCGATGCGCGGATGAGCGGCGGGCGGCGGGGCAGGCGGGCACGGACCGACGCCCCGGCGCCGGCCCGCCAGGTCGATTACCGCAACCTGCGTAACCCGTTCCCGCCGATGGCGGCTTTTTCCGACGACCGGATCGAGGCGCTGCACGAGGCGGCGCTGAGCGTGCTTGAAGATCTGGGGATCATGGTGCTGCATCCCGGCGCACGAGATCTCTACCGGCAGGGTGGCGCCCGCATTGATGGCGACATGGTTCATATCGGGCGCGAGATTGTCGAGGCGGCGCTGGTCAGCGCTCCCAAATCCATCCACATGCGCGGCGCCGTGCCCGACCGCGACGTGGTGCTGGAACTGGGAAGGATGGCGTTTCAACCCGGCGCCGGTTGCCCGCATGCCACCGACCTTGTGCGCGGTCGCCGTCCCGGTAGCCTAGCCGATTTTCGCGAACTGGTACAGATCACACAGAGTTTCGATGTCCTCCACATGGTCCCGCCGCTGGTCGAGGCGCAGGACGTGCCGATGCATCTGCGACACATGGCAATGACCGAGGTCGAGCTGACCCAGTCCGACAAGGTGCCGTTCCTCTATTCACGCGGCACGCCGCAGGTGATGGACGGGTTTGAGATGATCCGCGATTTCCGAGGCCTGTCGGATGCGGAGTTCCGCTCCGAGCCGTGGAGTTACACGATCATCAACACTAATTCTCCACGCACGCTGGACCTGCCGATGGCGCAGGGGCTGATCGACTTTGCCCGCCATGGCCAGTTGGCGATTGTCACCCCCTTTACCCTGATGGGCGCGATGGCGCCGGTGACGGTGGCGGGCGCCATGACGCTCAGCCATGCCGAGGCGTTGGCGGCCATCACGCTCAGCCAGTTGGCGCAGCCCGGCGCGCCGGTCTGCTATGGCACCTTCACCAGCAATGTGGACATGAAATCGGGCGCGCCCGCCTTTGGCACGCCCGAGCATTTCACCGCCTCGCTGGTGGCCGGGCAACTGGCGCGGCGCATCGGTCTGCCCTGGCGCTGCGCCGGGGGAAGTGCCGCCAATATCAACGACGCCCAGGCCGCCAACGAGACACAGTTCGGCCTCTGGGGCTGTCTCTTGGCCGGGGCCACGGTGACGATCCACGCCGCAGGCTGGCTCGAGGGAGGGCTGACCGTGTCCTATGAAAAGATCATCACCGATCTGGAAGTGCTGCAAATGGTGGCTGAATTGTGCGCAGGCACACCCGCCACCGATGCCGATATCGCGCTCGATGCGCTGCGCGAGGTGCAGCCGATGGGCCATTTCTTTGGCGCCGCGCATACGATGGCCCGCTATCAGACCCAGTTCTATGAGCCGCTGGTGGGCGATTGGTCGAATTTCGGCGCCTGGACCGAACGCGGGGCGGTCGATGCCAATCATCGCGCCACTGGCATCTGGCGCGGGATCGTGGATAACTTCGAACCACCGCCCATTGACCCCGACCGGGTCGCGGCGCTGCAAGACTTCATCGCGCGTCGAACCGCCGAAGGGGGCGCCCCGCCCGAAAGCTGAGGAGACCCGCCATGGGCAGCAAACCGATCCTGCATCGCGACGATCCCAGCGCCGAGCCACTGGTGGGCAACATCAAGGTGACGCGTGACGACTGGCTGAACGTGGCGATGGATGTGCTGGTCTCGGACGGGGTCGAGCAGGTCAAGGTCCTGAACCTGGCCGAGCGGATGGCGGTCTCGCGCTCGTCGTTCTACTGGTATTTCAAGTCGCGCCAGGATCTGCTGGACGCGCTGCTGGCGAAATGGCAGGCCACCAATACCGCCGGCCTGATTGCGCAGACCGAGTTGCCGGCCCAGACCATCACCGGGGCTGTCTGCAACCTGTTTCACTGTGTCGTCGATCCGGCGCTGTTCGACACCGCGCTGGATTTCGCGGTGCGCGACTGGGCACGTCGGTCGGGCAAGGTGCGCCGGTTGCTGGACCTGTCCGACAGTCGGCGGCTCGAGGCTCTGACAGCCATGTTCCTGCGCTATGGTTACAGCCAGATCGAGGCCGAGACCCGCGCCCGCGTCCTTTATTACATGCAGATTGGCTATGACCTGGCGCAGATGAACGAGCCGATCGACCAGCGGCTGTCCTTTGTGCGGCACTATCTGTTTGTCTTTACCGGCGTGCAGGCCCGTGACGAAGAGGTCGCCGCCTTCAGTGCATTCGCTCGCAGTTTCTGGGAGGGACGACGACCATGAACAGCCCCGACGCAATCATCATCGGCACAGGCGTGATCGGCGCTGCGATCGCATTCGAGATGGCCAAGGCAGGCTGGAAGACCCTGTCGCTGGATCGCAATGCGCAGGTTGGCCACGGCTCGACAGCCGGATCCTGTGCCATCATCCGCATGCATTATTCCACCTTCGAGGGCACGGCCCTTGCCTGGGAGGGCTATCACTATTGGCGCGATTGGGCCGACTATCTGGGTCTGCCCGTGGGGGCAGATCTGGCCCGTTTCCGCCAGACCGGCTGCCTGGTGATGAAGACCGAGGCCAATGATCAGATGGTCAAGCATATCCGCTGTTCGGCCGAACTGGGCATCCCGTTCGAGGAATGGAGCGCCGAAGAGGTGCAGGACCGTCTGCCGATCTATGCGATGGACAGCTATGCGCCTGCCCGGCGCTTGGATGATCCGGAGTTCGGCAAACCCAATGGCGGGCAAATGGGCGGCGCGGTGTTCTGGCCCAATGGCGGCTATGTCACCGATCCTGCGCTGAGTGCGCAGAACCTGATGGATGCGGCGCGTCTGCATGGGGCGGCGGTGCGTAACCGTTCCGAGGTGGCGGAGATCCTGCAATCGGGCGGACGGGTGGCCGGGGTGCGATTGTCGACGGGCGAGGAAATCCACGCCCCGGTCGTGATCAACGTGGCGGGGCCGGGCTCGGCCATTGTCAACCGCATGGCGGGGGTGACTGGTGACATGACCATCCAGACCCGCCCGCTGCGGCAGGAGGTGGTGCATCTGCCCGCGCCCGAAGGGTTCGATTTCGAGACGCAGGGTACTATCGTCTCGGACAGCGATATCGCCTGCTATTGTCGGCCGGAACAGGGCAATCACATCCTGATCGGGTCAGAGGACCCCGCCTGCGACCCGCATCAATGGTGCGCGGACGATCTGGATTATGACCGCAACTTCACCGATCAGTGGACCACACAGGCGATGCGCTATGCCCAGCGGGTGCCCAGCCTGGGCATTCCCTCGCGGATGCGGGGCGTGGTAGATCTTTACGATGCCTCGACCGATTGGATCCCTATCTACGACAAGTCGTCGCTGCCGGGGTTCTACATGGCCTGCGGTACCAGCGGCAACCAGTACAAGAACGCCCCGATCGCGGGCAAGATGATGGCCGCGCTGGTGAGTTATTGCGAGGAGGGCGGCGACCACGACATCGCGCCGCTCCAGTTCGAACTGCCGTATATCGGGCGCCGGATCGACGTGGGTTTCTACTCACGCAAGCGACCGGTCAACCAGGAGAGCAGCTTCTCGGTCCTGGGATAGCGCTGCAAACCGGCGCGCCTGCGGCGCAAGACGATGTCTCGTCGTCGTTCCTCCTCCTCGGCGCGCGGGGAGAGGTGATGATCCCGCGCTGGTTCGGTGGGGATGAGAGGGCAGATGCCTCCGGCGGGAGTATTTACGACCAGAAAGAAGCGGGAACGGTGTTGCTTCTTTCTGGTCACAAATGCTCAATCCGCGGTCGCGGCAAATGCAGGTGTAGAGGATCAGGCCTGATCGAGGCGGCTGGCTATGTCTGTTTGTACGCGTCTGACCGCTTCAACCCGAACCGGGCCATAACCGCGAATCTCGCCTGCCAGGGTCAGGATGACCTGCCAATTGGCCTCGTTATCTTTCGTGCATTCCCGCTGCATCCGGTCGAGCAGGGAGAGATACCAGGCAAGCGTTTCACGGTGCAGACGCGCCTCGGAATGGTAGCCGAACGGGTTGAGTGCCGTGCCGCGCAGCGGTTTGGCGCGGGCGAGCAGGCTGAGAACCGGGCGCAACCAAGGGCCGAAGCCTCGTTTCAACGGCCTGCCGCGCGCGTCCTTTCCATGTGCCAGCAGGGGCGGGGCGAGGTGGTAGGTGAGTTTGAAGTCACCCTCGAACTGCTCTTGCAGGTCCTTCTGAAAGTGGTCCGTGGCCATCAGTCGGGCGACTTCGTATTCGTCCTTGCAGGCCATGAAGCGGAAGAGGTTGCGGGCGGCCTCGGCGATCAGCGCCTCGGAGGCCTCCGGTAGGGCTTGGCGCAGTGCGGCGATGCGGTTGGTGAACCGCGCCGCATAGGCGGCATTCTGGTAGTCAGTCAGAAAGTCGGCCCTGCGGGCGAGCATCTGGTCGAGGGTTTCCTCTCCCTTCGGGGTGGTGCTTTCTCCTGCGAGCCGCGCGGGATCGGCGGCCAGGGCCCGGCCAGCGGCAAAGGCAAGGCGGTTCTTCTCCACCGCCACGCCGTTGAGCAGGATCGCTTGCGCCAGCGCGCTGCGGCTCACTGGCACCAGCCCCTGTTGCCAGGCATAGCCCAGCATCATCACATTGGCGAAGACCGCGTCGCCCAGCAGCTGTTCGGCGGTCTGGTTGGCGTCGAAACCGCTGACGTTCTCGGTGCCGACCACGGCGCGGATGGCGGCCTCGCGCGTGTCGATTTTCAACTGCGCGTCGCGATGCAGCACCAGATCGCCGGTGGGCATCTCGGCCCGGTTCAGCACCACCTTTGTGCCGTTGCGGTAGTGACCGGAGGCTTTGGGCGCGGAACTGACCACCATGTCACAACCGATCACCGCATCGGCGCCACCTGTGTCGATACGCACCTGGTGCAGCACGTCCGGGCGGGCGCCAAGGCGGATATAGCTGAGCACGGTGCCAAATTTCTGCGCGAACCCGGTGAAGTCCAGGACCGAGGCCCCCAGCCCCTCGAGATGGGCGGCCATGGTGATCAGCGCGCCTACGGTGACGACGCCAGTACCGCCGACCCCGGTGACCAGCAGGTCAAAGGGATCCGACAGCGCGGGCAGCTGAGGTTCGGGCAGTCCGCTTTCCAGCTGCTCGAGATCCAGTTTGACCGCGCGCTTGCGCCGGGTGGCGCCCTCGACGGTGACGAAGCTGGGGCAGAACCCGTTCAGGCAGGAGAAGTCCTTGTTGCACGAACTGAGGTTGATCTTGCGCTTGCGCCCGAGCGGGGTTTCGCGCGGCTCGACGCTCAGGCAGTTGGAGGCAACCGAGCAGTCGCCGCAGCCCTCGCAGACCAGATCGTTGATCCAGGCGAACCGGGCCGGGTCCTCGATCTTACCGCGCTTGCGGCGGCGGCGTTTCTCGGTGGCGCAGGTCTGCTCATAGATCAGAACGGTGACGCCCTTGATCTCGCGCAACTCCTTTTGCACCGGCATCAGCTCGGCCCTGTCGTGGAACGTGGTGCCAGCGGGGAAATCGGCGCGCGCGAATTTTTCGATGTCGTCCGAGACCAGCGCAATGCGTTCGACGCCCTCGGCGCGGCATGTCTGGGCGATGCCCGAGACGCTGACCGGCCCGTCGACCGGCTGGCCGCCGGTCATCGCCACCGCGTCGTTATAGAGGATCTTGTAGGTGATATTGGTGCCGGCCGCGACCGCCTGCCGGATGGCGAGAGACCCGGAGTGATACCAGGTGCCTTCGCCCAGGTTCTGGAAGATATGCTTGCCGCCGTTGAACTTGGACGCAACCACATGCGGCACGCCCTCGCCGCCCATCTGGGCGTATCCGTCGGTGTCGCGGTTCATCCAGCTGGCCATGACATGACAGCCGATGCCGCTGTTGGCGCGCGAGCCTTCGGGCACCTTGGTCGATGTGTTATGTGGGCAGCCCGAGCAGAAATAGGGGGTGCGGGTGGCGCCGGGCACCGCGATCACGGGCGGCGGCGTTTCGGTCAGCGCGCGTGCTCGGGCGGGCAGGTTTTCGTCGGGAAAAAACGCATCCAGACGCGCGGCCACTACGGGGGCCAGCATCAGCGGGCTCAACTCGCCGGTCCATGGGATCAGCGGTTCGCCCTGTTCGTCGTATTTGCCGACCATCCGGTGTGGCTTGTCACCGGGCCAGTCATAGAAATACTCCTTGAATTGGCTCTCGATGATGCCGCGCTTTTCCTCGACGACCAGCACCTCTTGCTTGCCGCGCACAAAGCGCAGGGCGTTGCGGCGGGCCAGCGGCCAGACCATGCCGACCTTGTAGATGTCGATGCCAAGCGCGCGGCACTTGGCTTCGTCCAGACCCAGGAGCCGCAGCGCCTCCATCAGGTCCAGATGCCCCTTGCCGGTGGTGACAAAGCCAAAGCGCGCGTTGGGCAGGTCATAGATGCGCCGGTCGATCGGGTTTTCCTCGGCAAAGGCACGCACGGCGCGCAGCTTGGCCTGGATGCGGATCTCGATCTCGGGGCTGGGCAGGTCGGCGCGGCGGACGTGCAGGCCACCGGCGGGCAGGTCGATCTGTGGCAGGGTGAACTGACGATCCGGGCGCAGCTCGACCGAGCGGCCGCTTTCCACCGTTTCGCTGATCGCCTTGAACCCGACCCAGGTGCCCGAAAAGCGCGACAGCGCCAGACCGTATTCGCCGTATTCCAGATATTCCTCGACCGAGGCGGGGTTCAGCGTCGGCATGAACCAGGCCATGAAGGCGACGTCCGACTGGTGCGGCATCGAGCTGGAGACACAGCCGTGATCGTCGCCCGCCACCACCAGCACGCCGCCCTTGGGCGCGCTACCATAGGCGTTGCCGTGTTTCAGCGCATCGCCCGAACGATCAACCCCCGGCCCCTTGCCGTACCACATCGAAAAGATGCCCTCGTGCTGGCAATCGGGGTCCAGCACCGCCTGCTGCGCGCCAAGAACGGCGGTGGCGCCCAGGTCCTCGTTCACGGCGGGCATGAAGGTGATGCGGTCCTGCTCCAGCCGTGCCTTGGCCCGCCACATCTCCAGGTCCAGCCCGCCCAGCGGCGAGCCGCGATAACCTGAGACGAAGCCTGCGGTGTTCAGCCCGGCGGCGCGGTCGCGGCGGGCCTGATCCATCATGATCCGCACCAGCGCCTGGGTACCGGTCAGGAACACGCGGCCGGTGGTCTGGTTGTAGCGGTCCTCCAGCGCATAGCTGCGCAGGGCGGGGGCGGGGTGGGTCATCTGGGCTTCCTGATCGCGGTGGCAGAGGGTTCGCGCGGAAGGATAATCCGGACAGATTGGAAATCCGTGCCAGAAACTCCGGCATTGCCAGGTATCTTCGGGATGTTTATCCAGAAATCTATAAAAATTTGACAGGGCTAACCGTTAAGATGCAGCTGGACGATCGCGACCACCGAATCCTCATGTTGTTGCAGCAGGACAGCCGCATCTCGAACGCCGACTTGGCCGAGGCGGTGGGTATGTCGGCCTCGGCTCTATGGCGACGGGTGCGCGCGCTCGAAGAAGGGGGGGTGATAACTCGCTATGGCGCGGTGGTTGATCCGGGCGCCATGGGCCTCGATTTCGAGGCCATCGTGCATGTGCATCTGACCCGCCACGACCCGGACGGGATCGTCGCCTTTATCCGTGCTATCGAAACCGCGCCGGAGGTACAGGAATGTTATGCCACCACCGGGCAGGCGGATTATCACCTGCGCGTGCTTTGTCCGGATCTGGCGGCCTACAATGTCTTTCTGGAACGTTTCCTTTTCCGTTTGCCAGCGGTGGCCAGCGCACAAACCAATGTTGTTCTGCGCACGATCAAACGCAACCGGCCCGTCACGATCTGACCGCGCGGTGTTTCCGGTACGAGAACAGATTTGGGAAATATTCAAAATTGGATTATGATTAACGCGTTTTAGAACCCGAACCTGGCCAGATCATTGATTTTTCTTGAGGGGTACCTGGCTTGGGCGCGACAATAATTAATTATGTCGTGTAAGCGACACCCGTTGGGGGGGCGGAGGCTGTCATGGTGAAGGCCCGATTGTTTTTGTGTGTCCGCTCGGCATGTGCCGGTGTGCTGCTCATGACCACATATTTCTTCGGTTCGGCGCTGGCAGAGACCGATCCGCTGGACGCGCCGATGCAGGAGATTACCCTGGGTCCGGACGACACGATCCGCGGCGTCGTCGGTCAATACCTGCGTGATCCCGATCTCTGGCCCGCGATCCTTGCTCTGAACAACATTTCCTCACCTGCGGCCCTCCGGCCCGGAACCGTTCTGCGCCTGCCGGTGCAACAGGTCTTTGCCGCCGATGCCGCGCTGGTTTCATCGCTGACGGCGATCCAGAAAGCCAACGCCGAAGGCGCCCGTATCTTTGCCCCGGTGCAGATCGGCGAGGCAATTCGCAACCGCGACGAGGCGGTGCAGAAGCGCGAAATCGGCGAATGGCGTCAAGTTGTCGGGTTCGCCGGGGTTGCCACCGATATCGCGCACGAGGCGCTCGACATCTCGCTGACCCAGCGCGACCGTTCGGCCGAGGCTGTGGTCTCGGATGTGCAGGGCAATGTCGAGGGGCGCGCTCCGGTCGAACCCAGCTGGTCGGACCGGCAATTGAACGATATCCTGGTCGAATTCGAACGGGTGCGAACCTTGACGGCCAGCACCACCCAAATCACTTTTCGCGATCTCAGCCGTCTTCGGCTCAACCCCAATTCCAACGCCACCATCCAGCGGATGCGCTCGGACCCGCTGACAGGGGGCGAGGTGACCAAGGTCAGCCTTGCCGAAGGCGATTTCTATGCGTTGCTCAATCAGTTGTCGGAAAAGACCACGTTCGAAATCGAGGTGCCTGGCATTGAGACGACCACCAATTCGGCCGATTTCTGGATCAAGAACGATCCCACCGGCGCGCGGTTCGTGAACTACGACCAGCCCGGACTGGAAATCGAGGAAAACGGCCGCAAGATCGACGTGGGCCAGGGCGAGGGCGTGGTGATCACCGGGGCGGGCGCGCAGCGTGTCACCGTGCTCAGCAGCCCCCGGCTCAGCGCTCCGGCGCTGGGCGAGATCCTTTATACCCGTACCGCCGATCTGGCCTGGGACGCGTTCGAGGGTGCGGAGGCCTATTGGCTTGAGGTTGCCGCCGATCCCGGCTTCAATCAGATGCAGGTGTCCGAATGGGGCATCCGCGACACCGGGTTGCAGGTGGAACTGCCGCCTGCGCGCTATCACTGGCGGGTCGCCGCGCTTGACCGCTTGGGCCTGCCCGGCGCCTGGAGCACGGCGCAGGAATTCACCATCCGGCTGGATGACACGCCGCCCTTCCTGACGCTGCTGTCACCCGCGCCCGACAGTATCGTGACCACATCCGAGATCGAGGTCCTGGGCGCCACCGAACTGGACGCGGCGCTGACCCTGAACGGGGCGGCGCTGGAACAGGGTGAGGATGGCAGTTTTGTCACCCGGGTGGCGCTGGTGCCGGGGCGCAACACGATCAGCGTGCTGGCCACCGATCCCGCCGGAAACATCAGCCGCCGGGACCAGAACGTGATCTATCGCCCGGCGGCGGCGATCGAGATTTCCCTGTCTGAGGGCATGCCGCGCGTGGACGAGGCGCTGGCCACGCGCTCGGAGCAGCTTTCTGTCACCGCCAACAGCACCGCCGAACCGGGCGCGCCCGTTGTGGTACGCGACGAGGCCGGGACAGCGGTTTTGCGGACAGAGGTAGCGCCGGGCGGCGCGATCAGCTTCACCGTACCGGTGGATGCGGCGCCGCGCCGTTTCCGGGTTGAGGTGCTGGCGCCCGACGGATCGGTCGAGGGTGCGCTGGACTTTGACGCGCTGCGCGACGAGCTGGCACCCGAACTGACACTGGACCTACCGCCGCCGCGAGCCACCGCAGAGGCGTCGCTGGTCCTCTCGGGGCTGGCCGGAGACGCCGTAAGGCTGGAGCTGAATGGCTCGGACCTGCCGCTGAGCGAGGGCCGGTTCGACCTGTCGGTCACCCTGTCGCCGGGGATCAACACCTTTGACCTGGTGGCGACCGATGCGGTCGGAAACGTCACGGCCAAGCGGCTGGAAACCCTGCTGGATATCGACCCGCCCGAAATCACCTCGGTGGTGCTGGACCGGCCGCAGGGAGACGCCGGGCCGATCGTGATCGAGGCCCTCGCAAGCGACGCGTCGGGCCTTCGGCAGGCGGCTCCTTTCCTGATCAGGATCGGCGCGGAAGAAGTCGAAGGCTTTCTGCGTTGCGACAGCACAAGCGGAATCTGCCGGGTCTCGCTGCCGCCACAGGCAGGGGAGCTCGAACTGGTGGAACTGATGATCGAGGATTACGCGGGCAACGCTGCGTTTGAATGAGTGAACAGCCGGTTTGGGGGCGCCGGATCGGCTATGGAGGGACGGAATATGGGTTTGGCACGGAACTGGACAGCGGTGACGCTGGCTGTGGCCCTGTTGGCAATCGGCTCCGGAACCGGCGCGCAGACCGTCGCGGACGAGGGTCTGCTGGTGGTCTATGGTCCGCAGGCGCCCAGCCGCGAAGGCGATACCGACCGGCGCGAACAGGTGTTCTTTTCCGTGCCTGCCGATCTTTCGGACCGGGTCTATGTGCGTGTCTTCGACCCCGAAACCGGCGGTGATGGTGATTTCACCTATGGCGGACCGGCCGATTCCGAAACCACGTTCCGCCTGTTCGGTGGAGCTGGCGCCTATAGCGAGGCCGACCGGCCCGAGCCGGTGGCGGACGGCGCCCGCGAGCCGCGCCTGATACCCTACGACCCCGTCACCCAACCCGGCAAGCTGATCCGCGAGCAGGTCTGGGGCAGCGACCGGTCGACCGACGGGCGCTGGGTCTCGCTGGCCGCAGTGCGGGCCCGCCAGGGCGAGATCGTGGGCGACCGCGCCTATTTTCGCATCGACGTGCAGGGCAGCCGGGGCAATGACGGCAATGGCTATTCGCTGGGTGTCAGCCTGGCGCGCGACCGCGACCGGGTCCCCGAGGGCCTGGAGATGTTTTCCTATCGGCCCACCGTGCGCTGGTCGGCGGGCAAGCCCGCGACCCGGGTGGATTTCACCAAGACCGCGCCCGGCCCGCTCACGGTACAGAGCTTTGATGGCGCCAATGGTCAACTGGCCCTGATTACCGATTATCGCGATCTGGGCCTGCGCATCTCGGGACAGGATTTCTGGACTTCGGATGAGGTCACTACCGACGAGACCAATCTGGCGATCAGTCTGCTTGGCGGGTTCGAGACCCCAAATGACGTGACGCTTGCGGTGTTCGACGCCGAGGGCAATCCGCAGCCCCTGACCATGCCGCCCTATCGCGCCGTCGTGCCACCGCGTCCGGTGGCGCGGGGCACCGGCCAGCCGCTGGCCGATTGCCGCTCGGTCGCCTTTGACGCCAGTGGCTCGACAGGGCGCACCCCGCTCTCCTACCTGTGGGAGTTCGGCGATGGCAACCGCTCCACGGATCCGGTGGTCGCGCACCGCTATTCCGAGCCGGGTCGCTATACCGCGCGGCTCAGCCTGTTGGAGCCGGGCAGCCGCCCGGGCCGCGGCGACCGGATCGAGGTTCCGGTCCATGTACGCAATGCCCCTGCTGCGGTGCCGGGCAGCGACATCGTCGTGGCGCCGGGTCAGGTTGTGGAATTTGACGGCTCCGCTTCGCAACCCTCGGACAGCCCGATCACCGGCTATCGTTGGACCTTTGGCGATGGCGGTGCTGCCCAGGGCCCGCGCGCCCAGCATGTCTATGACCAGCCGGGCCAGTATCGCGCCGTTCTGCGGGTGCAGGACGATGCGGTGCATCCCTGCAACTTCGGCACCGCCGTGCGCCGGGTCGTGGTGAACTTTGCCCCCGTGGCGGAGGCGGGCACCGATCAGAGCGCGATTGTCGGCCAGGCGGTGACCCTGTCGGGTGCGGCCAGCTACGATGTGGATGGCGTCATCCTTGATTACCGCTGGAGCATGGGCGACGGCACCGTGCTGAGCGGCGAGACGGTGACCCACCGCTATGAACAGTCGGGCAGCTATCAGGTGCTGCTGACCGTCACCGATGACAGCGGCGTGGTGAACAAGATCGCCACCGATGGCGCCCGGGTCGAGGTGAACGCCCCGCCCGAGCCGCGGTTCACCATCCCCGAGCGGCCTGTCTCGGTGTCCGAGGTTGCGGTGCTCGACGCCTCGGCCTCGACCGATGCGGATGGGCAGATCCTCAGCTATATCTGGGACTTCGGCGATGGCGCCATGGGCGAGGGGCCGGTGGCCAGCTATGCTTGGACCCGCGCCGGAGAGTTCTCGGTCACCCTGACGGTCGAGGATGACAGCGGCACTGCCTCGGCGTTGCAATCCATCACCCGGATCGTGCGGGTCGATGCCGCGCCGGTGGCGGATGCGGGTCCCGACCAATACGTGACCGCGACTGAGGTGCGCTTTGACGGCGGCGGTTCGGTCGATCCCGACGGTCGGGTCGCCGACTGGCAGTGGGATTTCGGTGATGGCGCGACCGCCAGCGGCCAGAGCGTCAGCCATGCCTATCTGCGCCCCGGTCGTTACGAGGTGGCGTTGACGGTGCGCGATGACAGCGGCGCGCCGCTCAATACCGATCGCGACACCATGTGGCTCACGATCAACACCGCGCCCATCGCCGATGCCGGCCCACCGCAAGTGGTGGCCCCGGGCGAGGAGTTCCTGCTCTCGGGTGGTGCATCGGTCGATCCCGATGGCGCGATCTCGGACTATGTGTGGACCTTCCCGGGCGGGCAGGTGAAACAGGGTCAGCGTGTCAGCCATGTGCTGGACGAGCCGGGCCTGCACCGCATCCGGCTGACCGTGGTCGACAACTTCGCCGGCGGCGCCGCCGAGGACGAGGCCGAGGTGCTGATCACCGTCAACGCCGCCCCTGTGGCCGTGGCCGGGCGCGACCTGCTGATCGCGCCGGGTGATACGGTTGTGTTCGACGCGGGTCAGAGCTTTGACCCGGACGGGCGGCTCACCTCTTTTCGCTGGGAATTCGAGGATCTGGGCGCTCCGCTTGAGGCGCAACGGGTCGAGCGCGCCTTCGACGCGCCGGGTGTCTGGAGCGCGCAACTGGTCGTCGCCGATGACAGCGGCGTGCTGAACGCCACCGCCGCCGATGATGTGACGATCCGTGTCAACCATCCGCCTGTGGCCGAAGCCGGCGCGCCGGTGGTCACCGACCAGCTGCATGTCACCTTTGACGGCTCCGGCTCGAAGGATGGCGATGGCGACCCGCTGATCCACCGCTGGGATTTCGGCGATGGTTCACTCCCGGTCTATGGTGAGACGGTTACCCATGTGTTCCCGCGCGCCGGCATCTATCCGATCACGCTGAGGGTGGATGATGGCACCGGCCTGTCCAATGCGCGCGCCATCGACGCCACTGCCGTCACCATCCAGGCGCGGCCGGTGGCCGATGCCGGGGGCAATCGCGATGTCTGTTCGGGTGAACCGATCCTGTTCGACGCCTCCGCCAGCGCCGATCCCGATGGCGGGCTGCTGGCGTATGAATGGGATTTCGGCGACGGGTCCGGTTCGGACCTGATCAACCCGACCAAGACCTATGAACTGCCCGGCGTCTATCCGGTGACGCTCAAGGTGCGCAACGGCACCGGCACCGAACACGGCACTGCCGTCGACCGGATCGCCGCGCTGGTGCGCGAAGGGCCGATCGCCGACGCGGGTCCCGACATGACGGTCTGTTCCAATGCGCAGGTGCGGTTCGATGGCTCGGGCTCGACAGATGCGGATGGCGCGGTCAATGCCTTTGCCTGGACCTTTGGCGATGGTGGCAGCGGCAGCGGGGCGACGCCGCAGCATATCTTCCGCACGCCAGGCACTTATTCGGTGACCCTGACCATCACCGGTGACGCGCGCGGCGCATGCAGCCCGCTCGACACCGATGTGAGCGAGGTGACGGTGATTGCCGCGCCCGAGTTGAAGGTGTTGGGTCAGGGCCGCGCCGCCGCCGGGATGCCGGCCAGTTTCTCGGCCGGGCTGGACAAGCTGGGCGGGGCTACACCTGAGGGCTTCAACTGGTCGATCTCGGACGGCAGCACCTATGAGGGTCGTGACATCGAACATGTCTTTGCCGAGCCGGGCGATTACCTGGTGACGCTGCGCAGCCGTCTGAGCGGCGGCACCGAGGCCTGTAGCGAGTTGGAGGTGCAGCGCCGGATCATCGTCAACGCCGCGCCCGAACCGGTGATCGACGCGCCCCAGCGGGTTTCGGTCGGTCAGTCGGTGCGCTTTGACGCGGGTGGATCCTCGGACAGCGATGGGGCAATTGCCCGCTTCGCCTGGGCGTTCGGCGATGGCGGCGGGGCCGAAGGAGTTCAGGCGGTGCACCGCTACGAGGCGCCGGGCAGCTACGAGGTGAGCCTGACCGTCACAGACGATGCGGGCGTTGCCAACAGCCAGATCACCCGTCGCCAGCAGATCGAGGTGGCACCCTCGCCCGTGGCGGGCCTGACCGCGCGCGGCGCGGTCTGTCCCGGCGTGAACCTGCCCTGGGCGGTGACACCGGGCGGTGAAACCGCTGTTGGCTGGGAATTCGGCGACGGGACCGTGGCTGCGGGGGCAGAAACCGAGCACGGCTTCGACCGCCCCGGCCTGATGCCGGTGCGGGTGATGCTGGACGATGGCCGCGACCTGCCCGGCAGCCGCCGTACGGAAGAGGTCTATGTCCGCGTAAATGCCCAACCCACCGCGCTGGCCGGGCCTGACCAGGTGGTCTGTCCGGGCGAGGTGGTGGTGTTCGACGCCGGTGGCTCGGGCGATGTGGATGGTCTGCTGACCAGCTGGCTCTGGACCTTCTCGGATGGTGTCACGCTGGAAGGGGCGCGGGTCGAGCGGGCGTTCGATGCGCCCGCCGATCTGACGGTGCAGCTGAGCGTACGCGATGACAGCGGTGCCGAGGGGTGCGATGTCGGCACGGACAGCGCCCGCATCCTCGTCAACGGCACGCCGCAGGTCGATGCCGGGCCTGACCTGACCGTACCCGTGGGCGGTGCCCATGACGTGGTGCGGTTCGATGCCGGTGCGGCCAGCGATCCCGATGGCCACGGGCTGCGGCTGAGCTGGTCGTTTGGTGACGGGACCGAAGCGACAGGCGCGGTGACGCGTCACCGCTTCGCCAATCCCGGCAGCTATACCGTGACCGTTCGGGCGCAGGACAGCACCGGGCTGGTCTGCGGCATCGGGCGCGATACCGCAACCGTGACTGCCGTCGCACGCGAATAAGGCACTCCCCGCCCGAGGCCATGGCCTTGGGCGGGGTGCGGATTCCTCGCGACGGTTAACAGGTTTTGTATTACGTTCTGGCCATGAGATTCCCCCTTCGCCTCAAATTCTTCGTCTTTGCCGTCCTGCTTGCCGTCGGCCCGCTGGCGCTGGTTGGTCAGAACCTGACCCAACTCAGCCGAGATGAGTTGAAGAGTGCCGCCAACGAGGATTTGACCACGGTCGCCGCCGAGTTGCGCGCAACCTTCGACAATACCTTTCAGGGCCGCTGGCTGACGCCGCTGACGGTGATCCGCAACGGGGTCGACAGCGGCGATCTGGGTGTGCCGCAGAAGATCTCGCTGCTAACGCTGGGGTTGCAGGAACTCAGCCAGGTGGTGGCGTTGCAACTGTCGATCGAAGGCTCGGACCTGCCGATCATCGTCACTAACGAGGGGTTTGCCACCCGGTTGAGCCAGGCCGGGCTGAACCCGGTCGAGGTGCTGGCAACCTCGTCCGAGCTGATCAAGGCGATCGCGGGCACCGGGCAATATGGCCGCCCGGTGATCACCCGGCTTGAGGAGACCGGCGATTGGCTGGCGACGTTGGCGCTGCCGCTGGAAACGCGCATCGCCGGGCGGCAGGTGACCATGGCGGCCCGGATCGACCTTGCGCTGCTGAGCGACATGGTGCGGCGGCACCCCTTTGCCCAGCGCGGCGAGATCACCGTGGTCGACCAGGCGGGGCGCCGTGTCCTGACCGGCACTCAGGAGTTGCTGGACCAGCGCCGCATCGTGGCCTCGACCCTGCCGCTGATCGTGGCGGGGGCGCGGGCGGATGCGTTGGAACCCTATGTGCGCCCGGATGGGACCGCGATGCTTGGGGCCTATGCCTTTCCCGATTGGTTTCCCTGGGCGGTGATCACCGAGTTGAGCGAGGACAATGCCTATGCGGTGGTCAATGCGATCACCCGGCAAATCCTGACGGTGGGTCTGGTGGGTTTTGCGGTTGCCGCAGCGGCGGCGCTGCTGTTCGCGCGGCAGCTGACCCGGCCGATCCTGAGAATCGGGCAGGTGGCGCAACAGGTCGGCGAGGGCGATTTCTCGGCCCGGGTCGAGGATGTTCGTTCACGTGACGAGATTGGTGACCTGGCGGGGCGGTTCAATCGGATGATCGCGCATCTGGGCGAGCGGGTGGAACTGATGAAATTCGTCTCGCACAGCACAATGTCCGCGATCCAGAGCGCCGAGCGCACCGGCATGGCGCGCGGTGGGCAGCGGCGGCGGGTCTCGGTGATCTTTACCGATATTCGCGGCTATACCGAGTTTTCGGAACGGGTGCCGCCGGAGACGGTGATCGAGGTGCTCAACAGCTATTTTGACGCGCAGACGGATATTGTCGAGCATTACAAGGGTGACGTGGACAAGTTCGTCGGTGACGCGCTGGTGGCGGTGTTCGAGGGCGAAGGGATGGAAGCGCGGGCCGTGGCCTGCGCTGTCGACATCACCGAGGCCATGGCCCGGCTGCTGGAGGAAAACCCCGAGCATGGATTGCATGTGGGGATCGGCGTCGCCTCGGGAGAGGTTGTGATGGGGGCGATGGGCGCGCGCGACCGGATGGATTTCACCGTACTGGGATCGACCGTGAACCTGTCGGCGCGTTTGTGTTCCAAGGCGGCGGCCGATCAGGTGCTGATCGACCGAGAGACCCGCGATGCGGCGGTTCTGGAGAATATCATCTATGAACCGCTCGAGCCCATCGTACTCAAGGGCTATGCGGCGCCAGTGCCCGCTTTTGCTGCGCTCCGCAAGGCAGGCTAGGCGCTGATCCGTCGGAAATCAGGGATTTCCGACCCGGAAAATCTGTGATTTTCCGTTCCGTTTTCCGTGTCGGAAAACGTCTCTTCGCTTCAATGGGCGAATTCGACCCAGGCCAATGCCATGGCCAGATAGGTCAGTTGATGCAGGAACTGGTCGAACCCCATCGCATGCCAGTATTTGGCCTGATTGGGGTGCAGCGCCTTCCGGTCCGAATAGCTGGCCTTGCCGTAGTCGATGTTGAAATGCACCACCCATTCCAGCGCGGCAATCGCCAGGGCAAACACCACCGGCGCGCCCACAACAAGAAAAAGCAAGACCGAACCTATCGCATGGACCCCGGCATGCTGGGCCCGGCCCATATGCCAATACTCGCACCGCCCGGACAACATCCGGGGAGTTTGCAGAAAGAAGTCCGCAAACATGTGCTTGACCTGAAAGAGGCCAAGCACCAACAGCAGCGAGCCGATAGTCACAGGCAAGAACACTCCTCCATCCGCGTTCCCGATATTACCTTAGCGCAGTAGGAGCGGGCTGCAAAATGAACTCGTTCACACAGAAAGCCGATTGACCGGACGTAAATGCGATTGCCAGCCCATATCGGGCCGCGATAGCCTTGGTTCGGGTCGCGGGCTTCGGGTGGCGACCGATTTGTTTAAGGCCGATTTGGGGGTCGGAGTCATAGAACGCACTTTGTTCCGTTTCATCTGGAAGTATTCCAGGCGCGATCAACTGATCCTGTTGATGGTGACATCGACCCTGTTCCCGCTGCTCTATCTTACGCTGGAGTTGCCCAAACGCATCATCAACGACGCCATCGGCGCCGCCAGTTCCACCATCGAGGTCTGGGGCTTCTCCTTCGATCAGGTAACCTATCTGGGTATCCTGTGCACCGCCTTCCTGGTTGCCGTGCTCGCGCATGGGCTGATGAAGATGCGGATCAACACGATGAAAGGCGTGATGTCCGAGCGGATGCTGCGCCGGTTCCGCTATCTGCTGATCACTCGGGCGCTGCGGTTTCCACAGCCCTATTTCGAGCGCGTCAGTCAGGGCGAGTTGGTGTCGATGATCACCGCCGAAAGCGAGCCGATGGGCGGGTTGATGGGAGATGCGATCAGCCAGCCGGTGCTGCAGGCCGGGCAGATGATCACCATCCTGTCCTTCCTGTTCCTGCAAAGCCCCTGGTTCGGACTGGCCGCCGTAGCCCTGATCCCGCTTCAGGCCTGGCTGATCCCGCGCATGCAGCGCCAGATCAACCTGCTCAACAAGAAGCGCATCCAGGAGGTGCGCGTTCTCGCCGCGCAGATCGGCGAAAACGCGGCCGGCGCGGCGACGTTGCGATCAAATGCCGGCTGGCCCTGGCGGATGTCGATGATCAGCTATCAGCTGGGGCGGCTGTTCAGCATCCGCTTCGATATCTACCAAAAGAAGTTCTTCATGAAGTTCGTGAACAACTTCATCGGACAGCTGACGCCGTTCCTGTTCTATTCGATCGGCGGCTATCTGGTCTTGCAGGGCAGCGTGTCACTGGGCGCGTTGGTGGCTGCATTGGCGGCCTACAAGGATCTGTCCAGCCCCTGGAAGGAACTGCTGACCTATTACAACCAGACCCAGGACATGTCGCTGCGCTGGGAGGTGATCCTGGATCGGTTCGCGCCGCCGGGTATGATCGACGAGGACAAGTTCACCGGCTTCCCCGAAGAGCGTCCGCGCCTGACTGGCGATATCGTGCTCGACAAGGTTTCGGTTCGCGATGCCGATGGCAATCTGGTGCTGGACGATCTTGACCTGACACTGCCGGGCGGCAAGGTGATCGGTATCGCCGCCAGCAGCGAAGAAGATCGCCGGGCGCTTTCGGAACTGCTCACCCGCGAGGTATTGCCCGCCAGCGGACAGGTACGGATCGGCGAGGTCGGACTGTCGGATCTGCACCAGATGGTGGTGGCCTCAAGGATCGGCCATGCAACCTCGCGCCCGGTGCTGTTCCAGGGCACGTTCGGGGAAAACGTGACGATGCCGGTCCGGGTGCGCCCTCAGGGTGACAGCGGCGAGCCGGGCTTTCACGCCGAAACCTTGCGTGCAGGCAACAGCGCCGATCCCTATCACAGCGACTGGCTGGAGCCTGGCCTCGCTGGCTTCGATGATGCCCGTGCGCTGAGGGACTGGTGGCTGAAGCTGGTCGAGGGGCTGGGTTCAGGTGCGGCGCTCTACCGTCGCGGTGCCGAGCAGGTCTTTGCCGAGGCCGATCACCCCGAACTGGCGGCGCGGCTGGTGGCGTTACGGCCGGTCATTCAGGAGGCGGCAGAGCGCTCGGGCCTTGCCGGGCAGGCGCATTTCTTTGATCCAGACCAATACAACCCGGCACTGCCGGTGGCGGAAAACCTTCTCTTCGCCACGCCACGCGCTCCGTTCACCCCTGAGGTTCTGGCCGGTCAGACCGATTTCTTGGCCCAGATTCGTGAGATCGGGCTGGACGAACCGTTGGTGCGTTTGACGCAGGACGTCATCGACATGTTGCGTCAGATCTTCGGGCTGGACGGCACCGACCACCCGCTGTTCCGCAAGCTGAACCTGGATGTGCGCACCTACGAGACCGCATTGGAACTGGTCGAGAAGACCCGCGACGACGGCGCTCGGGCGCTGGAGGATGCGCAACTGGCCAGCCTGCTCGCGGTGCCATTCCGGATCTCGGCAGACCAGATCGGCCCGGCCTTCTCCGATGAGATCAAGGCGCGCATTCTGGAACTGCGCAAGAGCCATTCGACCGAGTTGATGCGCAGTCTGGACGATGTTTTTGCCCCGCTCGACCCCGACGCCTTTGCACCTGGTCTGAACGTGCTGGAAAACGCTTTGTTCGGCAAGGTGAGCGAGGTTGGCGGTGCGCGTTCGGACGAGTTGCGAAAGCTGATCACCGAGGTGTTGGACGAACACGGCGTGCGGCCGCAGGTGATCCAGCTTATCTATGATCTGCCGGTCACGCTGGGTGGACAGAACGTGCCAGCGATCTTCGCGGAGCCGCTGGCCTTTACCCGTGCAACGATCAAGAGACCCGATATCCTGCTTCTCGACCGGGCGCTGGCCAGCTATGACATGCAGACACAGATTGCGGTGTATCGCAATCTGCGCGCGTTGCTGCCCGAGACGACACTGATCTATCTTAACGATGCGTTCGAAAATCCGGACGTTTTCGACTTTTATGTCGAGGTCCAGCAAGGCCGGATCGTGACCGAAGAAGTGCCGAAAAAGCAGGAAGAAGAGGACAGCGTCGCCTCGGCCGATCTCAGCAGAAAGGTCCGCACGCTGGAACAAACGCCGCTGTTTTCCGGTCTCGACCGGCGGCAGTTGCGGCTGCTTGCCTTTGGCGCGCGCTGGTACTCGGCCAAGGCGGGCGAGGTGGTGTTCCTGAAGGACGACCAGCCCACCGATGGTGCCTATATGATCATCGAAGGCGAGGCCGGGCTATACCTGCCGCGCGACGGGCAGGAGGATCAGCTGATCGTGACCGTCGGGCCGGGACGACTGGTGGGCGAGCTGGGTCTGATCCGCAAGGAACCGCGCGCGCTGAGCATGGTTGCCGCAACGGATATCACCTGTCTGCGCATCGGGGAGGAAGAGTTCCTGGCAGTGGTAGAAAACGATGCCGCGACCGCGTTCAAACTGTTGCAGGTGGTGGCGGGCTACGTGTCGAACTGACACGGTGCCCATGCGGCAGGGGCCGTTTTCCGGCTCGGAAAACGGCTTGGAAAACTTCGTTTTCCAGAACGGAATTTTTGCAAAATTCCGTGCCCCTACTGACCGGCAAGGCCCATTTGACGAACCGCAAGATCGCGCAGGATTTCTTCCGAACCACCGCCGATCGCCATCACCTTGACCTCGCGCCAGACCCGCTCGACCGGGTTTCCGGTCAGATACCCGGCGCCGCCGAAGATCTGCATCCCTTCCGAGGCCACGAATTCCAGCGCCTTGGTCGCCTGCACCTTGGCCTTGGCGATCTCGGCCGCAGGCATCAGCCCCTGGTTCATCGCCCAGCAAATCCGTTCCAGATAGGCCTCGGTCATATCGATCCGTGCCGAGATTTCGGCGAATTTATGAGCGATCACCTGATGCTCGATCAACCGCTTGCCAAAGGTCCGACGCTCACGCGCCCAGTCAAGCGCGGAACGATAGCAGACCCGCATCATGCCGAGGCTACCGGCCACCATCGCCAGCCGTTCGTGGTTGAAATTGTTCATGATCGCCAGGAAGCCCTTGTTTTCGGGGCCGATCAGCGCCTCCTCGGGCACGTGGCAATCGTCGAAATGCAGCATGGCCTGCGTCGAACAATGCCAGCCCATCTTGCCGCCCAGCGGGGTGCGCGAAAATCCGGGCGTATCCGCCTCGATCAGGAACAGCGAGATGCCCGCCAGGCCCGGCCCGCCGGTGCGGGCGCCAACGACGAACCACTGCGCGTCCATCCCCCCGGTGATATAGGCCTTGGCACCGTTCAGCACCCAGCCACCCGCCGCCCGCTCCGCCCGCGTGTTCAGATTGGCCACGTCCGAGCCACCCCCCGGTTCGGTGATCGCGAGCGCCGAGTTCATCTCGCCCCTGACGATCCGGGGCAGGACGGTTTGCCGGAATGCTTCGGGAGCGAACCGGACCATCGGGCCCAGCGAGATCATCCGACCGCCGACCGCCGCGGCCACTCCCGAGGCGCCGCAGCCGAAGGCCAGTTCGGCGTAGTCGCAGCGCATGAACGCATCGTCGAAGCCCAGCCCGCCATATTCCTCGGGGATACCAAAACCGAACACGCCCAGTTCGCCCAGTTTCTGGTGTAGTTCCCAAGGCACGGCCTGCGCGGCCTCCCACTCCTCCACATGCGGGGTGACCTCGGTGGCGAAAAACGCGGCAAGCGTGTCGCGAAAGGCCTGACGCTCGGGCGTCATGAAGGGGGAGGGGCAGGTCATGGCGCGTCCTTTGCGGGCAGGGGGGTCAACTGGCTTTCCATCATCCCGGCGAACCGGTCCACCATCCGCGCCAGATAGGCGGGGTCGGTGACGAAACGTTCGTGCAGGACCAGACCGCGCAGGAAGTTGCGTGTCATGCTCCACAAGAGTTCGGCATCGTCCGGCGCCTGATCCGCCCCGACATAGGCGCGCGCGACCGAGGCGCGGCTTTGCCGGTCCCAGTCATGCAGGCGGGTTTCGAGCAGGCGATAAAGCTCGGCATCGGTGCGGCAGGCCACCAGTATCTCGACCATGGCGCGGCCCCCGGCGGCGTTCACCACCTGGCCCCAGGCCCGGGTGATCAGATCGCGCACCGGTTCGGGGCTGGCGGCCTGCGCGGCGCGGCGTTCGACCGGGTCGAGCGCGCGCGCCAGCAATTCCATCGCGGTGGCCGCGACCAGCGCCTGCCGGGTGGGAAAGTGATGGGTGATCGCACCGCGCGACACGCCCGCCCGTTCCTGAATGCGGGCAAAGGTGGTCTCGGCATAGCCCAGCCTGTCCAGACAAGTGATGGTGGCCCGGATTACCTTGGCCTGGGTCGATCTGGATCGCCGGTCTTGTTGGGTCTGTTTCAGGGTCTCGGGCATCTGCCGTCACGTCACACTTATTTCGATTGACCGCGGGGGCCTCGGGAGGCAGCTTAAAAACAGAACGGGCGGTCTGTAAAGTGGCTGCCGGGAGCCATGGGAGAGAACGTCGCGTGACAGCAGCGTTGAGGATCGGCGGGGCCTGCGGTTTCTGGGGTGAGGCGCCGCATGCGACGGCACAGCTTCTTGCGGCCGGGGTCGATGTGCTGGTCTATGACTACCTGGCCGAGATCACCATGTCGATCATGGCCCGCGCGCGGCTGAAGGACGCGGATCAGGGCTATGCCACCGATTTCGTGACCGAGGCGATGGGGCCGAACCTGAAGGCCATTGCCAAGCAAGGTGTACGGGTGTTGTCGAATGCCGGCGGTGTGAACCCCGAGGCCTGCGCAGAGGCACTGAGAGAGCGGATCGCGGCGGCAGGCTTGTCGCTGCGGGTGGCGGTGGTCACTGGCGATGACCTGCTGGCGCGCGCCTCGGAGTTTGCCAGGTGTACCGAGATGTTCACCGGCGCCGCCATGCCACCGCCTGAGCGGATCGCCTCGATGAACGCATATCTAGGCGCGGCGCCTGTGGTGGCGGCGTTGCGGGCAGGGGCGGATATCGTGCTGACCGGGCGCTGTGCCGACAGCGCCCTGACACTGGCGGCCTGTGTGCACCACTTTGGCTGGGACCTGACCGATCATGACCGGCTGGCGGAGGGGTCGCTGGCCGGGCATCTGCTGGAATGTGGCCCACAGGCGACCGGGGGCAATTTCACCGATTGGGAGGCTGCAGGCGATCTAGCGCGGATCGGCTATCCCATCGCCGAGGTCGCCGCCGATGGCAGTTTTGTCCTGACCAAGCCCGAGGGCAGTAGCGGGCTGGTGACCCCGGCCACGGTGGGCGAACAGATGCTGTATGAGATCGGCGATCCACGCGCCTACCTGTTGCCCGATGTGGTCTGCGATTTCTCGGGCGTGAGGCTGGAGCAGGCGGGGCTGGACCGGGTGCGGGTCAGCGGTGCGCGCGGGCAGGCGCCGACCGGGCGGCTCAAGGTCTCGGTCACCTGGTTCGATGGCTATCGCGGCGGCATGGTGTTCCAGATGACCGGGCGCGACGCACGGGCCAAGGCGCAGGCCTTTGCCCGGGCCGGGCTTGACCGGGCAAAGGCGCGGCTGGCAGCGCTGGGCACGCCAGACTATCGCGAGGTCTCGTTCGAGGCCTTTGGCGGGCGCCCGACCCCGGATGCGCCCGAAGAGATCGCGTTCAAGGCGGCGGTGCGCCATGACGATGCGCGCGCGGTGGGGCTGTTCCTCAAGGAACTGGTGGGCGCGGCCTTGGCGACTCCGCCGGGGTTGCACTTTTTCACTGGCGCGGGGCGGCCCCGGCCCTCGCCGGTTGTGGCGCTGTTTTCCTGCCTGATCCCGGCTGATGCGGTGCGCGCCAGTGTGGTTCTGGACGGGGCCGACCTGTCCGTTGACGCGCCCGACCAGCCGCTGCGCGAGATTGAGGTGACACCTGCCCCCTGTCCGCCACCGCCGGATATGGATTTTGAGTTGGAGGCGCGGCCGCTTGAAGCGCTGGCCTGGGCGCGCTCCGGCGACAAGGGCGACAGCGCCAATATCGGCGTGCTGGCCCGGCACCCGGATTACATGCCCTATATCTGGGCGGCCCTCTCGCCCCAAGCGGTGATGAGATTTTTCGACGAAAAATCTCCCGCCCAAATCCAACGTTTCTATCTGCCGGGCTGTCATGCCATGAATATCGTGCTGACAGGGGCGCTGGGCGGTGGCGGGGTGGCCAGCCTCAGAAACGACGCGCAGGGCAAGGCCTTTGCCCAAGAGCTTCTGTCCCTGCCGGTGCCCGTTCCGGTCGGGTTGATCACAACGGATTAGGGCGGAGGGACCATGCGTTTTATCAGCCAGCTCGATAAGGACAGCGACAGCTATCGGCGCAACCGCACCGATATGCTGGCGCTGGTGGATCAGCTCCGCGCGCTCGAGGCGCGGCCCATGGCGCTCAGCGAGGAGCGGCGCGCCCGGATGGAGGCGCGCGGCCAGATCACCCCGCGCGACCGGTTGGCGCGGCTGCTGGACCCGGGTCTGCCTTTTGTGCAACTGCACAGCCTCGCGGGATACATGGTTGACAGCGCCGATCCCGAAACCTCTGTTCCCGGGGCCTCGGTCATCATCGGTATCGGCTTTGTGTCGGGCGTGCGCTGCATGGTCGTGGTCGATGACAGCGGCATCAAGGCCGGTGCCATGACCGAGATGACCGCCGCCGCCTTTCTCAGCGCGCAGGAGGTGGCGCTGAAACAGCGGCTCCCCTTCCTGCATCTGGTCGAAAGCGCGGGCGCCAATCTGATGGAATACCGGGTCGAGCTGTGGGCCCATGGCGGCAAGCTGTTTCGCAACCTCGCGCGGCTGTCGGCGGCGGGCATCCCCAATATCGCGGTGCTGCATGGCCCCTCGACCGCAGGGGGCGCCTATATGCCTGGTCTGGCCGACTACGTGGTGGGCGTGCGCAAGAACGGCATGGCGGCGCTGGCGGGGGCGGCACTGGTGCATGCCGCCACCGGCGAGCGCGCCAATGACCGCGATCTGGGCGGGTCCGAGATGCATGCCCAGACCAGCGGTCTGGTGGAATACCTGGCCGAGGATGACGCCCACGGGATCGAGATCGCGCGTCAGGTGGTTGCCGCGCTTGACTGGAACAAGGCATTGCCCGTACGGCCCGTGCCCGCCGAGATCGCGCCGCCGCTCGACCCCGAGGATCTGGCCGGGCTGGTGCCGGTCGATTACCGGGTGCCCTATGACATGCGCGAACTGGCGGCGCGGGTGGTGGATGGCGGGGTCTTCCAGGATTTCAAACCGCGCTATGGTGTGTCGACCGTCTGCCTGCAGGCGGCGATCCACGGGATCGCGGTGGGCATCATCGGCAACAACGGCCCCATCGACCCCGATGGCGCCACCAAGGCGGCGCAGTTCATCCAGCTCTGCGGGCAATCCGACACGCCGCTGATCTTTCTCAACAACACCACCGGTTATATGGTCGGCACCGCCTATGAGCAGGCCGGCATGATCAAGCATGGCGCCAAGATGATCCAAGCGGTGACGTCGGTCGACGTGCCGCGCATAACGCTTTATGTCGGCGCCAGCTTTGGGGCGGGCAATTACGGCATGTCCGGTTATGCCTACGAGCCCGATTTCCTTTTTGCCTGGCCCAACGCCACCACAGGCGTGATGGGGGGCGAGCAGGCGGCGGGCACCATGGCGATGGTCGCCCGCGCCGGTGCCGCCCGCAAGGGACAGGACCTCGACGAGGCGCGGCTGGCCAAGCAATCGGCGATGATCGCGGCGCATTTCGACCGCCAGTCCGATGCGTTCTATACCTCGGGGCGCTGTCTGGATCACGGGGTGATCGACCCGCGCGACACCCGGCGGGTGCTGGGCTTCTGCCTGCTCACCTGCCGCGAGGCGCGGGCACGCCGGGTCAAGCCCGGCTCTTACGGGGTGGCGAGGTTCTGATGATGCGATTTGACACTCTGCTGATCGCCAACCGGGGCGAAATCGCGGTGCGGATCATCCGCACCGCCCGCGAGATGGGGCTGCGTGCTGTGGCGGTCTACACCACCGCCGATGCCGGTGCGCCGCATGTGGCGCTGGCCGATCATGCTGTCTGGATCGGCGAAGGCCCGGTCGGCGACAGCTATCTGAATGCCGACCGTATCCTTGATGCCGCCCGGCAAAGCGGCGCCGGGGCCATCCATCCCGGCTATGGTTTCCTGTCTGAAAACGCCGGGTTTGCCCGCGCTGTCGCTGCGGTGGGGCTGGTCTTTGTCGGGCCGGACGCGGCGGCGATCGAGGCGATGGGCAACAAGGCTGAGGCCAAGCGGCTGATGCTGGCCGCGGGGGTGCCCTGCGTGCCGGGCTATCAGGGGGACGATCAATCCGATACCACGCTGACGCGCGAGGCCGAACAGATAGGCTATCCGCTGATGGTCAAGGCCGCCGCCGGGGGGGGCGGGCGCGGTATGCGGCTGGTAGAGGGGCCGGGGGGCCTGAGCGAGGCGCTGGCCCGCGCCCGGGCCGAGGCGCTGGGCGCCTTCTGCTCGGACGAGCTGATCCTGGAACGCGCTATCGTCGAGCCGCGTCATGTGGAGTTTCAGGTCTTTGGCGATGCCCATGGCGCGGTGATCCATCTGGGCGAGCGGGACTGCTCGGTCCAGCGCCGGCACCAGAAGGTGATCGAAGAGGCGCCCTGTCCGGTGATGACACCTGAGTTGCGCGATGCGATGGGCGCCGCAGCCGTGGCCGCCGCCCGCGCGGTGGACTATCGCGGCGCCGGCACGGTCGAGTTTCTGCTGGACGCGTCGGGCGGCTTCTATTTCCTCGAGATGAACACCCGGCTTCAGGTCGAACATCCGGTGACCGAGATGGTCACGGGCCTCGATCTGGTGGCGCTGCAATTGCAAGTGGCGCAGGGCGACCCGCTGCCGCTGACGCAGGACGATCTGCGCATCGACGGCCACGCAATCGAGGTCCGGCTTTATGCCGAGGATCCGGCGGCGGGCTTTCTGCCCGCCATCGGGCCTGTGCTGCGCTGGCGCCCGGCGGACGGGGCGGGCCTGCGCGTCGACGCGGGCATCGCTCAGGGGCAGCAGATCGCGCCCCATTACGACCCGATGCTGGCCAAGATCATCGCCCATGGCCCCAGTCGCGCGGTGGCTCTGGCCCGGCTTGCGCGCGCGGTGACCGATACGGTGCTGCTGGGCACCGCGACCAACAGCGCCTTTCTGGCCGATCTGCTGGCACTGCCCGAGTTTGCTGAGGGCCTGGCCACCACCGGCCTGTTGGCGCGCAGCTATCCCGAGGGCTATGGCCCGGGCGCGCCCGATCCGCTTGCGGTGGCGCTGATGGTGGCGGTGCTGATGCAGCATGACCGCGACACGGCGCTGGCGGCTGCCGGGCCGATCCCGCCCGAGCTTCTGGGCTGGTCCAGCGCTCCGGTTCTGCCGCGCAGCCTGCGGGTCGAGACCGGCGGGCAGGTCTTTGACTGCACCGCGGGCGCGGTTCCGGGCGGCTGGCGGATCGGCGTTGCGGACTCGCAGTTCGAAATCGCGCTGTACCAGCGCGAAGATGGGCTGCGGGCGCGGCTGGGTGGTGAAACCCATGACCTGCTTTCGCATGTGTCGGGTGACACGGTGCACATGGCATCTGGCGCGCAACGATTGAGCCTGCGCCGTCAGCGTCCCGGCGCCCCCGATGCCGAGGCGCTGGGCGGTGGCCGCGTCACCGCGCCGATGCCCGGTCTGCTACAGTCCGTTTCGGTGACCAAAGGGGCCGATGTCGTCAAGGGCCAAATACTTGCGGTGCTTGAGGCGATGAAGATGCAGCACCAGATCACTGCCCCGCTCGCGGGTCGGGTGGCCCGGCAATATGTGGCGCCGGGTGCGCAACTGGCAGCCGGCGATGTGATGTTCGAGATCGAAGAGGAAGAGAGCGCATGAATTCCGACCTGTGCCGCAAACTGGGGATCGAGTTTCCGCTCTTTGCCTTCAGCCATTGCCGCAACGTGGTGGCCGCCGTCAGCCGGGCGGGCGGCATGGGCGTGTTCGGTGCCGTGCTCTATACGCCCGAACAGCTCAGGACCGAGCTGGAATGGATCGACGCCCATTGTGGCGGCAAGCCCTATGGTGTGGACCTGATCGTGCCGACCTCGATCCAGCGGCAGGGGGGCAGCGGGCCGAACGATGATCAGCTGCTGGCGGGGCTGCCCGCCGAGCACCTGGCCTTTGCCGAACAGGTGTTGGAGCGGGCGGGTGTTGGTGCGGACGATCTGGAGGAGCGCCGCCGCGCGCTGCTGCATATCTCGCGCAATCTCGATAGTGCGGGGGCGCAGGCGATGCTGGATGTCGCCTTTTCCTTTCCGATCCGGCTGATTGCCAACGCGCTGGGCACGCCGCCGCAGATCATGCTGGATCGCGCCCGTGCGGCGGGAGTTCCGGTGGCAGCGCTGGTGGGATCGAAACAGCATGCCCAGCGGCAAGTCGCCGCGGGGGTCGACATTCTGGTCGCCGCCGGGGGCGAAGCGGGAGGCCATTGCGGCGAGGTCTCGACCATGGTGCTGGTGCCCGAGGTGGTCTCGGTCGCGGGCGACACGCCGGTTCTGGCGGCAGGCGGTATCGTGACCGGCCGACAGATGGCGGCGGCGATGGCCATGGGCGCGGCGGGTGCCTGGTGCGGCTCGGTCTGGCTGACCACCGCCGAGGGCGAACCGAGCCAGGTGGTCAAGGACAAGATGCTGGCGGCCTCATCCTCGGATACGGTGCGGTCGCGCTCGCGCACGGGCAAGACCTCGCGCCAGCTGAAATCGGCCTGGACCGATGCGTGGGAGGCCGAAGGCCCCGCACCGCTGCCGATGCCGCTGCAATCGCTGGTGGCCGAACCGGCGCTGGCCCGGATCGAGGCGCTGGCCCAGCGCGGCCATGCGGGCGCCGCCGACCTGGCCACCTATTGGGTCGGGCAGGGGGTCGGGCTGATGACCCAGACCACCTCGGCTGCCGAGGTGGTGCAGGAATTCAAACGCGACTACCTCGCCGCGACCGAGCGGCTGATGGCGACACTGGAGGATTAGGAATGGAACAGGCAGGCGATTTTCTGGCCGAATGCCGGGCGCTGGACGCGGTACTGGACGGGGTGAGCGGCGCCGATTGGGACCGCCCCACCCAGTTCAAGGGCTGGACCCTGAACGACGTGCTGGTGCACCTGCATTTCTGGAACCGGATGGCGGATCTGTCGCTGACAGACCCGGCTGCCTTTCAGGCCCGCGCCGCCGAGACCCTGGCGGGCATCGGGTGCAACGGCTTTCGCGCCACCGAAAACGCGATGATCACCGAGCGGGGCGCCGATCTGCGCGCCGCCTGGGCCGCGCAATACACGGATATGGCGGAACGCTGGGCGGGGCTTGACCCCAAGCAGCGGCTGCAATGGGTCGGTCCCGAGATGTCGGCACGCTCGTCCATCACCGCGCGGCAGATGGAGACCTGGGCCCATGGGCAGGAAGTGTTCGACTGCCTTGGCGCCACCCGGACCGAGACCGACAGGATCAAGAACATCGTGGTGCTGGGGGTGAATACCTTCGGCTGGTCGTTCAAGGTGCATGGCCGCCCGCAGCCCGAGGTGATGCCCCGGCTGGAGCTGACCGCCCCCTCGGGCGCGCTGTGGGAATTCGGCGAACCGGGCGCGAACCGGATCGCCGGCCCGGCGGTCGAATTCGCGCAAGTGGTGGCCCAGACCCGCAACATCGCCGACACCTCGCTGGTGGTCGAAGGCCCGGTCGCCACCGAGTGGATGGCCATCGCGCAATGTTTCGCGGGCGGGCCTGAAACTCCGCCCGCCAAGGGCGCGCGCCACCGCATCGCGGGCTGAGTGGAAAAGGACGTAGCGTAGCGCTGCCGAAACGCCGCGTCACCCGGATTGGCGGGAATCGGGTGCGCGCGTAATTTTGGCGCAAACTCAAATTGGAGAATGACATGTCCCTTTTCAGCAGCACCGCCGCCTGGGTCACCGACGAACACCGCATGTTCGCCGAAGCGGCGGGCCGGTTCCTTGATGACGAACTGGTTCCCAACATCGAAGCCTGGGTCGACAATGGTGTCGTTGACCGCGATTTCTGGCGCAAGGCAGGCGAGACCGGGCTGATGGCGGGCGCCATTCCAGAGGAATTCGGCGGCGTCGGCGGCGGCATGGGCTTTGACGCGGTCACCATCTATGAACAGACCTCGCGCGGGGATGCGGGCTGGGGCTATGGCATCCAGTCGATCGTCACCCATTACATCACCGCCTATGGCAGCGAGGAGCAAAAGGCCAAATGGCTGCCGAAACTTGCCTCGGGCGAGATGGTGGGCGCCATCGCGATGACCGAACCGGGCACCGGATCGGACCTGCAGGCGGTGCGCACCACCGCCGAGAAGGACGGCAATTCCTATCGGATCAACGGTTCCAAGATCTTCATCACCAACGGCCAGACCGCCGATCTGATTATCGTGGTGGCCAAGACCGACAAGACGTTGGGTTCCAAGGGCGTGTCACTGATCGCACTCGAAACCGAGGGCGCCGAAGGGTTCCGCCGGGGCCGCAACCTCAAGAAATTGGGGATGAAGGCCAACGATACGGCCGAACTGTTCTTCGAAGACGTCAAGGTGCCGATGACCAACCTGATCGGCCCCGAAGAAGGGCATGGGTTCTACCAGCTGATGAAACAGCTGCCTTGGGAACGGTTGACCATCGGCATCATGGCGCTGGGCGCCATCGACTTTGCCCTCGCCGAGACGGTGAAATACGTTCAGGAGCGCAAGGCATTCGGCCAGCGGGTGATGGATTTCCAGAACACCCGTTTCAAGCTGGCGGAATGCAAGACCAAGGCCGAGGTGCTGCGCAGCTTTGTCAACGATTGCATCGCGCGGCTGGAGGCCGGGCAGCTCGACGCCACCACGGCCTCGATGGTGAAATATTACGGGTCCGAGGTGCAGAATGAGATCATGCATGAATGCCTGCAACTCTTCGGCGGCTACGGGTTCATGATGGAATACCCGATCGCGCGGCTCTACGCGGATGCACGGGTGCAGATGATCTATGGCGGCACCAACGAGGTGATGAAGGAACTCATCGCCCGCTCGATGGACGTCTGAACAGGGCGCGACCAAATCGTGCGCCTGCGGCGCGCTCGATTCTTTGATGAGGGACGCTGTCCCTCAAACTCCCTGGAGTATTTGTAACCAGAAAGAAACCAGAGCCGGATTTGCACTTCTTTCTGGTCGGAAATACTCCGGGGTGAATTGCCCGCAGGGCAAGAGGGGCAGCGCCCCTGCTTTTATGCAAATGCCTCTTGCAGCCAGGCCCGGAACGAGGCGAGCGGCGGCGCGATCATGCGCTCCTTTGGCCAGACAAGATAATAGCTCCCCAGGCTTACGGCGGGCCCGTCACAGGCCGCGACAAGCCGGCCCCGGGCCAGATCATCCGTGACCAGATAGCTGGGCAGCAGCGCCACGCCCAGACCGTTTGCAACTGCCGGGATCATGGTCGAGAACTGGTCGAACAGCATGCCGCGCAGCCCCGGCGCCGCAAGGTCATGGACCGCGAACCAGCGTTCCCAGGCATCCGGTCGGGTATCGAGATGCAGGAGCGGCGCGCTGCGCAGCCAGGTGGGGTCGCTCGTCTTCTGCCGCAACTCGGGGGCGCAAACTGGCAACACCTCCTCACGCATGATCTTGAGATAGTCGACCCCGGCCCAGTCGCGTCGACCGAAATGAATGGCGGCATCGAAGGGTTCGCTGGCAAAGTCGAAGGGTATTAGCCGGGTGCTGAGATTGACCGATACCTCCGGGTGGCGTCGGGCGAAGTCCTGTAATCGGGGCGCCAGCCAGTGCATGCCAAATGCGGGCAGGATCGACAGGCTGAGCGTGCCGCCGGTAGGATTTGCCTTGAGCTTGAGAGAGGCCTGTGCCAGCTGGGTCAATGCCGCGCGCGCAGTCTGGACATACTCCTGAGCCGCCGGAGTCAGGTGCAGCCGTACCCGGTCGCGTTGGACCAGCTCGACGCCCAACTGCTCTTCCATCGTTTTCAGCTGCCGGCTGATCGCGCTTTGGGTCAGGGCCAGTTCTTCGGCGGCGGCCGAGGCGCTGCCCAGCCGGTCGACGGCCTCCAGCGCAAGTAGGGAGGAGATCGAGGGGAGAAAGCGGCGGGGGGCAATCACTTGATTTTTCCTCATACCTTTTGACCGGAATATCACTGGATTTTTGCATGATCCAGCGCGATCTAATGCGGGAAACTCCTGAAATTGGGGAAGGTGATGAACATATCCAGCGATACCGGTTTTCGGCGCGCAGGGCGTCTTAACGGGATCGAGCTGTCCGAGATCGTGCAGATCTCGGAACGTGCGGCGCAGTTGCGGGCTGCTGGCGCCGATATCGTCGCGCTCAGCACGGGAGAGCCGGATTTCCCGACGCCAGCCCATGTGATCAAGGCGGCGCATCGGGCGGCGCTGGCGGGGCAGACCCGCTATCCGGCGACCGCCGGTACCCCGGCGCTGCGCGCGGCGATTGCCGCCGAGGCCGGGGTGGAGCCTGCCAATGTGATCGTTTCGACGGGGGCCAAGCAGGTGCTGGCGGGTGTTTTCCTTGCCACGCTCGACCCGGGCGACGAGGTGATCACGACCGCGCCCTTCTGGACCAGCTATGCCGATATGGTGCGGTTGGCGGGCGGCGTGCCGGTGGTGCTGGACTGTCCCGGCGCGCAGGGGTTCAAGCTGACGCCCGCACAGCTGGAGGCTGCGATCACCCAGCGCACCCGCTGGCTGTTGCTCAATACGCCATCGAACCCCACCGGCGCGATCTATTCTGAGGCCGAATTGCAGGCGCTGGGCGCGGTGCTGGAGCGTCACCCGCATGTCTGGGTGATCTCGGACGAAATTTACCAACATTTGTCCTATGTGCCCTTCACCCCCTTTGTGCAGGCGGTGCCGGAGCTGGCCAATCGCACCCTGATCGTGAACGGGGTGTCCAAGGCCTATTCGATGACCGGATGGCGGATCGGCTGGGGTATCGGCCCGGCGCCGCTGATCAAGGCGATGGTGGCGGTGCAGGGGCAGATCACCTCGGGCGCCTGTTCCATCTCACAGGCGGCGGCGCTGGCAGCGCTGACCGGGCCACAGGATCTGCTGGCCGAGCGCCGGGCCGAGATGCTGGCGCGGCGCGATCTGGTGGTTGCCGGGTTGAACGCGGCGGGGCTTGAGTGTGCGCTGCCGGACGGCGCGTTCTATGTGTTCCCCAAGACACCAGCGCGGATGCCGGTTGATCATGAATTCTGCCACCATTTGCTCGACACGGCCGGGGTGGCGCTGGTGCCGGGGCGGGCCTTTGGCATGCCGGGGCATTTGCGCCTCTCCTTCGCTTATGCGAGGCAGAGTCTGGAAGAGGGGCTTGCCCGTATCGCCCGCACCGTCGCAGCGTTGTAACCAGGGGGATCGCCCCCAAGCATAACAGAAGGCCGAGCCATGGACCGCGCCCAGATCGTACATGAGAACTTCCTCAGCCGCGTGGCTGCGGGTGACCTGCCGCGGGGCGCACCGCCGCGCCCGGGCCTGTCGCAGGCGCAGGCGGTGTCACTGTTCCGCTCGCAGGTGCTCAGCCGCGCGCTCGATCGGACCAGCCGGGCGATGCAGAAAGCGGGGCAGGGGTTCTATACCATCGGCTCGTCCGGGCACGAGGGGATGGCGGCGGTGGCGCAGGCCCTTCGCCCGACCGACATCGCCTTTCTGCATTACCGCGATGCGGCGTTTCAGATCGCGCGGGCCGAACAGGTGCCGGGTGAGCAGATCGCCTGGGACATGCTGCTCAGCTTTGCCTGTTCGAAGGAAGATCCCACCTCGGGTGGGCGGCACAAGGTGCTGGGATCAAGGGCGCTGATGATCCCGCCGCAGACCTCGACCATCGCCAGCCACCTGCCCAAGGCGGTGGGCGCGGCCTATAGCTTGGGCGCGGCGCGGCGGCATCCGCCGGAACACCGCATGCTGCCCGAGGACGGAATTGCCATGTGTTCCTTCGGGGATGCATCGGCCAACCATTCCACGGCGCAGGGCGCGATCAACACGGCGGGCTGGACCAGCGTGCAGTCGATCCCGCTGCCGCTGCTCTTTGTCTGCGAGGATAACGGGATCGGTATCTCGACCAAGACGCCCAAGGGCTGGATCCAGGCTTCGATGGAGCATCGGCCCGGTATCCGCTATTTCCAGGCCAACGGGCTGGATATCTACGAGACCTATGTCGTGGCGCAAGAGGCCGCCGAGTATGTCCGTACCCGGCGCAAGCCTGCGTTCCTGCATCTCAAAACCGTGCGGCTTTATGGCCATGCGGGGGCGGATGTGCCGACCACCTATCTGACCCGCGCCGAGGTCGAGGCGGAAGAGGCCATGGACCCGCTGCTGCACAGCGTGCGGCTGCTCGCCGAGGACGGCGCGCTGACACCGGAGGAGGCGCTGGCGATCTATGAACAGACCTGCGCCCGCACCGACCGCATCGCGGCCGACGCCGCGACCCGCCCGCACCTTGCCAGTGCGGCTGAGGTGGCGGCCAGCCTGATCCCGCCGAAACGGGACTGCAAACCGACGAACGGACCCAGCGCCGAGGCGCGGGCCGCCACCTTTGGCGGTGACATGCGCGCCATGGATGAGCCGCAGCCGATGAGCCGCCTGATCAACTGGGCGCTGACCGATCTGATGCTGGAACATGGCGAAATCGTCTGCATGGGCGAGGATGTGGGCCGCAAGGGGGGCGTCTATGGCGTGACCCAGAAATTGCAGCAACGGTTCGGCCCCGACCGGATGATCGACACGCTTCTGGACGAGCAATCCATCCTGGGGCTGGCCATCGGCATGGGGCATAACGGGTTCCTGCCGATCCCCGAGATCCAGTTCCTGGCTTATCTGCACAATGCTGAGGATCAGATCCGGGGCGAGGCGGCCACTCTGCCGTTTTTCTCGAACGGGCAGTTCACCAACCCGATGGTGCTGCGCATCGCGGGGCTGGGATACCAGAAAGGATTCGGCGGGCATTTCCACAATGACAACTCGCTGGCGGTGCTGCGCGACATTCCCGGCGTGATCATCGCCTGCCCCTCGACGGGGGAAGATGCGGCACAGATGCTGCGCGAATGTGTGCGCCTGGCGCGCGAGGAGCAGCGGGTGGTGGTGTTCCTTGAGCCCATCGCGCTCTATCCGATGCGCGATCTGCACGGGGCGCAGGATGGGGGCTGGATGACCACGTATCCCTCGCCTGACCAGCGTATCGCGTTGGGAGAGGTCGGGGTGCATGGGGACGGCACCGACCTGGCCATCGTCACCTATGGCAATGGTCATTACCTGTCGCAACAAGCGCTGCCCGAGATTGAGGCGGCGGGGGTCAAGGCAAGGATCATCGACCTGCGTTGGCTGGCGCCGCTGCCCATCGAGGCGCTGCGCGCGGCTACGCGCGCGTGCAAACACGTGCTGATCGTCGACGAATGCCGCCGCACCGGCAGCCAATCCGAGGCGCTGATGACTTTCTTCTGCGAAGAAAGTCGCGCCACCTCAACCGCCCGCGTGGTGGCCGAGGATTGCTTCATTGCCACCGGCCCGGCCTATGCCGCCCCGCTGCCGTCCAGGGACGGCATCGTCGCCGCCGCGCTGTCCCTGACCGGAGCTGTAAAATGACCCGTACCGCTGTCGTGATCTGCCCCGGCCGGGGCACCTATAACAAGCCTGAACTAGGCTATCTGCATCGCCACCACGGCGCCCGGATGGACATGTTTCGCGCCTTTGACGCCATCCGCGCCGAGGCCGGGCAAGAGACGGTGACCGCGCTGGACGGGGCCGAGCGTTATACGGTCGGCAAATACTCGCGCGGCGATGTGGCCTCGCCGCTGATCTATGCCGCCTCGCTGGCCGATGCGCAGGCGCTGGCCGAGGATATCGAGGTGGTGGCTGTCACCGGCAATTCGATGGGCTGGTATATCGCGCTGGCCGCCGCCGGGGCGCTGAGCCCTGAGAATGGCTTTCGCGTGGTCAACACCATGGGCACGCTGATGCAGGAACGGTTGATCGGCGGGCAGTTGGTTTATCCTTTCACTGGCGAGGATTGGGCGGACGATCCCGCGCGCAAGGCGGCGCTGTTGGCGGATGTGGCCCTGATCGACTCGATGCCGGGGCATGACTTGGCGCTGTCCATTGACCTGGGGGGCATGCTGGTACTCGCGGGTAATGAGGCCGGTCTGTCAGCCTTCGAGGCGGCGCAGCCAGTAGCGCAGGAACGCTTCCCGTTGCGGCTGGCCAATCACGCCGCCTTTCACACCCGCTTGCAGGCGCCGGTTGCCGCCGAGGGGCGGCAACGTCTGGGCGCCGACCTGTTCACTCAACCCACCCACCCGATGATCGACGGGCGCGGCAAGATCTGGTGGCCGGGCGCCACCGACACTGCGGCGCTATGGGACTATACGCTGGGCCATCAGGTGAGCGAACCCTATGATTTCACCCGCGCCGTGCAGACCGCCGCGCGCGAGTTTGCCCCTGACCTCTTTATCGTCACCGGCCCCGGCGCCACGCTGGGCGGCGCAGTGGCGCAATCGCTGGTCCTGGCCGATTGGCGCGGCATGAGCGACAAGGCGACGTTTCAGGCGCGGCAAGCCGAGGCGCCCCTGCTGATGGCGATGGGGCGCGAGGATCAACGCGGGCTTGTCACCGCCGCCTGAGCGCCTAAGACATAGATATCCCTCTTGCAGACGAGACCTGGTCATGTCGGACAAAACCCGCAATCTCTGGCATCTGACCTCTGCCGAACAGGTCACCACGCCGCCGCTGGCGGGGGATGTGACCGCCGATCTGGTGGTAATCGGCGGCGGTTTCACCGGCTTGTCGGCGGCGCTCCACGCTGCGGAGCAAGGCGCCGATGTGCGCCTGGTCGAGGCCGAGGCGCCGGGCCATGGCGGATCGGGCCGCAATGTGGGGCTGGCCAATGCGGGCCTGTGGTTGCCGCCTGACGATATCCGCGCCCATCTGGGCGACGCGGCGGGCGACCGGCTGATCACGCTGCTGGCCGGGGCGCCGGGAATGGTGTTCGATCTGATCGACCGGCACGGCATCGCCTGCGAGCCGGTGCGGAGCGGCACGCTGCATTGCGCGCATTCCCCCTCGGGCCTCGCCGATCTGAAACGCCGCCATGTCCAACTGACCGCCAGCGGGGCGCCTGTCGAACTGCTCTCGGCCGAGGAGACAGCCCGCCGCACCGGGTCCGGCGCCTTTCACGGCGCGCTTTTCGATCCGCGCGCGGGCACCATCCAGCCGCTGGCCTATGCCTGCGGGCTGGCCCGCGCCGCGCAGGCGGCAGGCGCGCGGCTGCACGGGCAAAGCCCGGCGCTGGAGGTGGACCACAAGGACGGGGTCTGGCAGGTGCGCACCCCCGGCGGCAGCATCCGCGCGCGCAGCCTGATCCAGGCCACCAACGCCTATCACCGGGGGCTTGCCGACCGAAGGCCCGCCCATGTTCCGGTGCATTATTTCCAATATGCCACCGATCCGCTGCCGGAGAAGATCCGGGCCGCCATCCTGCCGGGGGGCGAAGGGTGCTGGGATACCGGGCTGATCATGACCTCGTTCCGGCTGGACCGGGCGGGGCGGATGATCATCGGCGGCATGGGGGCGCTGGACCATCTGGCCAGCGGCATCCACCGGGCCTGGGTGCGGCGCAAGCTGGCGCAGCTCTATCCCGCCTTGTCGGGGGAGCCGCTGGTCACAGGTTGGCATGGGCGCATCGCGATGACCGGCGATCACATCCCCAAGATCACCCGCCCCGGCCCAAGCGCGCTGGCGGCGCATGGCTATTCCGGGCGCGGCATCGGGCCGGGCACCCTGTTCGGCAAGGCCATGGCCGAGGCGCTGCTGAGCGGAGACGAGACCAATCTGCCGATCCCCGCCATCGACCGCCATGCCGAGCGCTGGACCGCCCTGCAACAGGCCTATGTCGAGACCGGCGCCACGCTGATGCATCTGATCCGGGCGCGCGGCGGTTACTGAGCACTGCGTTGCAGCCGGGCGGCAATAGCCTCGACCCGGGCGCGCAGCCAGCGATGCGCCGGATCTGCGGTCGAGCGTTCGTGCCAGACCATGTAGATCGACACCGGATCGCAGGCAAAGGGCAGCGGCGCGCAATCCAGTGTCGCCAGCGGCCCCAGTTTCATCAGCGCGGTATCGGTCGAGATCAGGTCACTGCCTTTGACAAAGGCGGGGATGGCGCCGAAATGTGGTAACACCACCGTGGGCGGGCGTATCTGGCTTTGATCCACGCCGCGCATCACCACATTGGCGCTGCGCCCGTCGCTGAACCGCACCTCGACATGTTCGGCGGCACAATAGCTCTGCCAGCTGTCGGGCGGGTTGCGATGACTGGCGTCATAGTAGATCTGCAACGGGCTGGTGAACAGGTGCCGCTGATAGATGTCGGGCCCGTCCGGCGGCAGCGGCGTCAGCACCAACTGGCAGCGGTCGCTGCGCAACAGGGCCGGATCGGGCACGCCCGAGGGGACGAAGCCAAGTCTCAGCCGTACCCCTTCGGCGCGGGCGCGTTGCAGCAGTTCGGGAAAGATCAGCTCGCGTTGCAGGTCGTTGGCGGCGATGTCGAAATGCATCTCTTCGCCCAGCGGGTCAAAGGGGCGGGCATCGGTCAGCGATTTGATCCCATCCAGCACCCGCTGCACCGGTTCGCGTAGCGACAGCGCCCGTTCGGTAGGCGTCAACCCCTGGCCCGAGCGCACGAACAGCGGATCGCCCAGCACCGCGCGCAGCTTGGCTAGCGTATGGCTGACCGCCGATTGGGTCACCCCCAGCCGGTCGGCGGCGCGCGAGACCGAGCTTTCCTCGAGGATGACAAGAAAGCAGCGCAGCACCTTGCCGTCGAGATCGGTGAAATCGAATTTGCTCATGTAATTTATGACTAAACATGAATGGTTTTGCTGTCCATTCCGCGCTACGCCAAAAGGGCAGTCAGGAGGCGCAGGATGGGTATTCGCTTTTTCTCGGACCGGGACCGGCCCGTGCATATGGGTCCCTATCCTCTGGAGCGGCTGGCCCGGCGCGACGGCGTGGCGGATCTGGCTGGCGTTCCCGACATGCCCACGCTCAGCTTTCACCGGCCCGAGCGGCCCGAGAGCATCGTCAACGCGATGGGCGAGTTTCAGGCGATGCTGGATGCGATCCGCGACGGGCTGGTCAACCCGGCCCGCGCCGAGATCCCCGCCGATCCGCAGGAGCGCGCCAACCACCTGAAAGCGTTTGGCTATTTCAACGACGCTTCGATGATTGGCTGCGGACCATTGCCGGCCGAGGCGCTGTTGCCGGCACCCCGACGCAACCCTGATATCGATCGGCTGGCCGAGGCGCTGCGAACCCGGCAGACCAAGACGCTGGCCTCGGGTATTGACGTAATCATGGCCGACCTCAAGGAGAGCATGGAGGCGTCGCCACGCCCGATCGATGGACACCGGCACGCCCTTGTCTTTCTCTACGAACATCACCGCGACCCCGAGGCGGACGAGCCGGGAACAGAGTGGATAAGAGACGCGCAAGACCATCGTGCCTGTCTGCTCGCCAGCGAGAACGCGGTTGTGATCGCCAATTACATCCGCCTTTTGGGCTATGACGCGCGAGCGCATACGGCCATGTCGAGCGATGTCGATCTGGGGCGGCTGGCGCTGGCGGCAGGGGTGGTCACGCTTGAGGGCGGTCACCTAGCCGCGCCCTGGCTGGGCCGCCGTTTCGGACTGGCCGCGGTCACCACCGAGATGGAACTGACCCATGACCGCCCGCTGGCGCCGCTGGCCGCGCAGTCCTGGGCCGCCACCCAGGGCCCGGCCTGGTGGCTGGGCAAGGGCTTCGCCAAAAGCGCGCTGAACCGCGACCCCTATGCCCGGCGGCGCTATGTGGACGGGGCACACCCGTTCGAGCGGCTGAACCGGGTCGAGACGCCGACCACCTACATAGACGAAGCCAATGTGGCCCGTGTGCCCAAGCGCGCCGACATGTTCGCCCGCGCCCAGTTCGGCGATATGGGCAAGGCCCTGCAAGAGGGCGCCAAGGGCGGTCACTACGTGCGCAAGGCGGCGCCCAGCTTTGCCCAGCGGCGGGCGCTGGGGGCGTTTGTGCTGCTTCAGGATGGCGACCGCGCGGATGTGCCCCGGCCGATCGACCCACGCCGCAATGCCGCCAACCTCAAGGCGGCGAGCTACTTCCTGGGCATCGACGCCGTCGGCCTCAGCCGCTGCCCGACCTGGGCGTGGTACAGCCATGACGCCACCGGCGAAGCGATCACCCCGCCGCATGATCAGGCGATCAGCATGATCGTCGATCAGGGCTATGAGACGATGGAAGGGTCGAGCGGTGACGACTGGATCGCGGTGGCGCAATCCATGCGCGCTTACCTGCGCTTCTCGCTGCTGGGGGGGGTGATCGCGCAGCAGATCCGCAACCTGGGTTACAAGGCCAAGGCCCACACCGTGATGGATGGCGAGGTATTGCAACCGCCCCTGCTGCTGCTGTCGGGCCTGGGCGAGGTCAGCCGCATCGGCGAGGTGATCCTGAACCCGTTCCTGGGGCCGCGCCTGAAATCGGGGGCGGTGACCACCGACATGCCGATGAGCCACGACAAGCCGATCGATTTCGGCCTGCAACGGTTCTGCGAGGCCTGCAACAAATGTGCACGCGAATGCCCCTCGGGGGCGATCACCGCCGGGCCCAAGCGGATGTTCAACGGCTACGAGATCTGGAAATCCGACAGCCAGAAATGCGCCACCTATCGCATCACCACGCAGGGCGGCGCCATGTGCGGGCGCTGCATGAAGACCTGCCCGTGGAACCTGGAAGGGTTGTTCGCCGAACGCCCCTTTCGCTGGGCGGCGATGACGGTTCCGGCGGCGGCCCCGGCCCTGGCGCGGCTGGACGATGCGCTGGGCCATGGCGGGCTGAACGAGGTCAAGAAATGGTGGTGGGATATCGAGTTGCAGCCCGACGGCGCCTATCGCCCGACCGCCGGGCCGGTGAACCGGCGTGGTCTGCAACGGGATCTGGACCTGAAATACGAGGATCAGACGCTGGCCGTCTATCCCGCGCCGCTGGCGCCGCACCCCTGGCCCTATCCGTTTCCGATGGACCGCGAGGCGGGGATCGCGGCCTATCAGGCGATGATCGGCGCCGAAGAATACCGGGCGCGGCTGGCGTCTGGCGACCGGTCGATGGTGCATCGCTATACCGTGCCCGATGCGAACAGCGCCCCGGTGATCCGGGTCGAGGTGACGCGGGCCGAGAAGATGACGGGCGAGATCACCAAATACGAGTTTTCGGCGCCCGATGGCGCGCCGCTTCCCGAGTGGACGGCAGGCGCGCATCTGGACGTTCTGGTCGCGCCGGAATTCCTGCGGCAATACTCGATGTCGGGCGACCCGGAGGACCGCAGCATCTATCAGATCGGGGTGCTGCGCGAGGACGAGGGGCGGGGCGGTTCAAGGCTGATGCATCGCATCTTTGCCCCGGGTCGGCGGGTGTTCATCTCGAAACCGATCAACCATTTCGAACTGGAGGAGAGTGCGACGCGCACATTCCTGATGGGCGGTGGCATCGGCATCACGCCGATGATCGCCTTTGCGCACCGGTTGCACGCGCTGGGGGCCGATTTCGAGCTGCATTATTCGATCCCCAGTCGCACCAGCGCGGGATATCTGGAGGACCTCGGCGCCATGCCCTGGGCCGGTCGCGTGCATCTGCATGTCTCGGACGAGGGATCGCGCGCCAATCTGGATGCGGTTCTGGCGGGGTATCGGCCCGGCTGGCACGTTTATACCTGCGGTCCCGATCGCTATATGGATGGGGTGATGCAGGCGGCCGAACGGCAGGGTTTCCCGGAAGAGGCCCGGCATCTGGAGTATTTCTCGGTTCCCGAACAGCCTGCGTATGAAAACCACCCCTTCACCCTGAAACTCGCCCGGACAAGGCGCGAAATCGCGGTGCCCGCGGACAAGGATGCCGCGCAGGTGTTGAACGAGAACGGGATCCATATCGACGTCAAATGCTCGGACGGGATCTGCGGCGTCTGCAAATGCGGGCTGATTGCGGGCGGGGTCGAACATCGCGATTTCGTGCTGTCCGGGAAACAGCGCGAGGGTGCGATTATCCTGTGCCAGTCCCGCGCGGCAGAGCCGGGTGGGGTGGTCGAAATCGACCTCTGACCTTGCGGCCTAGACGCGCGGCGGCGCCAGCGAACCGCGCATTACCACATAGGTGTCCAGCCGTTGCCCTTTGCCCGGCGCGCCTTCGGCCACCATTGCGACCAGCGCCTGTGCGGCTTGGGTGCCCATCTGGCGATGCGGTACATGCACCGTGGTCAGGCCCGGGCTGCATACCTTGGCCAGTTCGATATCGTCGAACCCGGTGATCGAGACATCGCCGGGCACGTCATAGCCCGTTGCCTTGGCCCGACCCATGGCACCCACCGCCAGCACATCGTTGCCGCACATCACCACGCTGGGACGGGGCGTGCGCTGCATCAGGATGTCGAAGGCGGCAGCCCCCTCGTCGATGCCATAGGCGGTTTCCACCAGGCTGAGCGTATCGGCGCCGAGCCCCGCCTCGGCCATGGCGGCGCGGATCGCGGCCACCCGGGCGCGGGCGCGGTCGTTGCTGGCCTGTTCGGCACTGATCACGCCGATCCGGCGGTGGCCGCGTGCGATGACCTCGCGGGCCAGGTCCAGCATTGCGGCGTGATTGTCGAAACCGATCGTGGGAACCGGCGCGTCCGGGTCATGCACCCAGGCAGCCAGTGTCGGGATGCCCCGCCGGTTGAGAAAGTCGTAAAGCGCCGGATCGCGATGGGCGCCGATCAGGAACAACCCGTCGGCGCCGCGCGCCACCAGGGTGCGGATCTGCTCTTCTTCCAGATCGGCGCGATACGAGGAGGAGGCCACCAGCAGCGTGATCCCCTTGAGCCGCAGTTCCTCCTGAAAGGCCTGCAGACCGCGGGCAAAGATCGCGTTTTCCATGGTCGGGATCACGGCGCCGATCGTGTTGGTGCGTTTCGCGGCCAGGGCGCGGGCGCCGAAATTGGGCGAATAGCCAAGCTCTCGCACCGCCTCCAGCACCCGGTTGCGGGTCTCTTCGATAACCCGGTCGGGCGTGTTCAGACAGCGCGAGACCGTCGCCGTCGACACACCTGCCCGCCGGGCCACATCGGCCAGGGTCGGGGTGGGCTGTGTGCTCGGCGCGGTCATGACGTGCAGGTCCGTGTTTGGTTGAAAGAGGCGGGCAGTATGCTCCGATACCCCAGTCGCCGAGGACAGCATAGCGTGTAAGCGCTTGCATCGTCAAATGTAAGCGCTTACATTGCGGAGGCGAATCGTGTTTTTGCCCATCCGGAGGACCCGATGCTTTTGATCTCGGCCGCACTCTTTGCCCTGTTTGCCCTGAATGTGGGACTTGGCTCTGTCGGGGTCGGGCCGATGCTGGGGGATGTTGGTGAAATGCTGGTTCTGTTCGCCACCGCAATCGCGTTTGTGGTGGCCATTCTGCAACGGGAAGCCGCAGCGAAGAGAAAGACAAACCAGCGGCCCTGATCTGTCCAAATGGGAGGAAATACATGAAAGACGACCGGACCGGACTTGCGTCCGCGACACGCCGCAACTTTCTGAAACTGGCCGGCAGCGGCAGCTTTACCGCCGCCATGGTGGCCGGTGCGGCAGGGACCCTGTGGTCGACCGAGGCCGCAGCGCAGACCGCCAAGGAAGAGAAGGAACGTGAAGCCGCCGCATCGCATGTGATGACGGTGGCGACGGCCTATGTGCTGGGCGCGTCGCGCAGCTATCCGATCATGCAGCTGGACCTCAAGGAGAACATCCAGAACGCCACCAACGGCAAGGTCTATGTGAAACTGGCGCCGGGCGGCCAGCTGGGCGCCGGTGGCGCGCTGGTGCAAAAGGTGCAGGGCGGCACCATCCAGGCGGCGCAGCACTCGCTGTCGAATTTTGCCCCCTTTGCAAGCGCCGTTGACCTGATCAACATGCCGTATTTCTGTGGTTCGAACCAGCGGTTCACCAACCTCGTGTCGTCAGATGCCTGGAAGTCCGAAGTGCATCCCAAGGTCGAGGCCGCGGGCTTCAAGGCGCTGTTCTACATCGTGATCGACCCGCGCGTCGTGGCCGTGCGCAAGGGTGGCAACGCGGTGATCACGCCGGGCGATCTGGCAGGCGTAAAGTTCCGCGTGCCCGGCTCGAAGATGCTGCAACAGTATTACCGGATGGTCGGCGCCAACCCGACGCCGGTGGCCTGGGGCGAGACGCCCTCGGCGATCAAGCAGGGTGTGGCCGATGCGCTCGACCCGTCGGTCGGCGCGCTTTACGTCTTTGGGTTCAAGGATATCCTGAGCCATGTGACCTTTACCCAGGCGGTGCCCGACAGCCAGGTATTCTCGATGAACCTGGAATGGTTCAACGGGCTTCCGGCAGACGTGCAGGAAGGCATCATGTTCGCGGGCGAGGTCACCTCGCAGCAGAACCTGGCCAAGGTGCCCGCGGCACGCGCCTATGCGATGTCGGAACTGACCAAATCCGGGGTCGAGTTCCATTCGCTGTCCGCCGACCAGCTGGCCGAATGGCAGGCGACCGGCGGCTATCAGCGCTCGGAATGGGACAGCTTCAAGACCGAACTGGCCGGGTCGATGGACGCCTTTGCCCGCCTCGAAGAGGCCGCCGGCACCATGGGCCGCTACTACGTGCACGACGCCTGATCGGCACCGGCCGGCGCCTGGGACGGCGCCGGCCCTTTCCTTACCCGCATGACGCCATCAACCGGGCCTCCGGCAACGGATGCCCCTCGCCCGGAGGGAGGGACGCGTGAGCCTTATCCTGAATGCCCTGAACCGGAATGCCGAGCGCTGGGCGCTGCTGGTCTTCTACGTGATGCTTGTCGTCACCATGGCCGTCGAGGTGCTGCGGCGCGAGATCTTCGCCTATTCCTCGATCTGGGGAGAGGAGATCGTGCGCTATTCCTTCATCTATCTCGCCTGGATCGGCGCCGCCTCGGCGGTGAAAGAGCGCGGCCATATCCGTATCGACGTGCTGATGCATTACCTGGGCCGCCGGGCCAAGGCGCTGCTCTATATCTTTGGCGATCTGGTGATGTTCGTGGTGGCGGTGATCGCGCTTTACTGGTCGTTCGAGACGGTGCTGGTCTCGGCCAAGTTCGGTTCGGTCAGTCACGGCCTGCGCATCTCGATGGTGTGGTTCCTGATGGCGGTGCCGGTGGGCTTTTCGCTGATGATCCTGCGACTGGTGCAATCCTTCCTGCGCGATCTGCGCAGCCTTCGTGACGGCACGCCCGTCTACGAGGGCGACAAACTGTTCGATTGAGGGGACGGTCATGCTTTGGAACACCCTCAACCAGACGGTTGAACTGGGCTGGGATTTCTACCTGCCGGTGATCATGTTCGTGGGCCTCATCGCGTTGGCGGTGCCGGTCTGGGCCGCCATCGGGGCGGCGGCGATCACCATGTTGATCATGTCGGGGGACATGCCGCTGAGCGCGGTTGGCGAGAGCCTGTTCACCGGTATAGACGCCTTTGCCCTGACAGCGGTGCCGCTGTTCATCCTGACCGGCGACGTGCTGGTGCGCACAGGGCTTTCCCGCAAGTTCCTGGACGTGGCCGAGGCGCTGACGCAATTCGCCAAGGGCGGGTTCGGCTCGGCCACGGTGCTGGTCTGCGGCATGTTTGCGGCCATCTCGGGTTCGGATGCTGCGGGGGCAGCCGCCGTGGGCCGGATGACCATCGACCGGCTGGTCGAGTCGGGCTATCCCCGGCCCTATGCCTGCGCGCTGGTGGCGGCAGGGGCCTGTACCGGCATCCTGATTCCGCCTTCGATCGCCTATATCATCATCGGCCTCGTACTGGGTATCTCGGCCTCGACCTTGTTTCTGGCCGCGCTCATTCCGGGCCTGTGCATCCTGATCTCGATCCTAGTCACCAATGTGGTGATGAACCGCATCAACGGCTGGGAGGGCGGCGGCAATATCTCGGCCTCCGAATACCTGGGCAATCTGGGCCGGGCGCTGAAATCGGGCTGGTATGCCTTTATCGTGCCGGGCATCATCTTTTACGGCATCTTCTCGGGCCGGCTGACGCCGACCGAGGCGGGCGCCACCGCTGTTGTCGTCACCATCCTGATGGGCTTCATCCTGCGTACCCTGTCGCTGTCCGACTTCCCGGCGATGCTGGTCAGTTCGGCCAAGGTGAACGGGGTGATCCTGCCGATCATCGCCTTTTCCGCCCCCCTGGCCGAGGCGCTGGCGATCATGGGTGTGCCGCAGGGATTTGTCGCCGCCGTCACCGGCATGACCGACGAACCCTGGCTGTTGATCCTGCTCATGATCGGCATCCTGATCGCGGCGGGCTGCGTCATGGAGACGACGCCCAATATCGTGATCCTTGCCCCGATCCTGAAGCCGCTGGCCGACAATATCGGCATGAACGAGATCCAGTTCTGCATCATGATGATCACCGCGCTGGGTGTGGGCTTCATCACGCCGCCGCTGGGGCTGAACCTTTTCGTGGTCTCCGGCATCACCGGCGAGTCGATCCTCAAGATCGCCGCCCGCGCCGTGCCCTTTGTTCTGTTCATGCTGCTGGTGGTGCTGCTCATCGCCTATCTGCCCGCCATCTCCACCACCCTCTTGCCCGATATCTACAAATAGGACGCCCCCGGTATGACCATCGAATACCTCAAGAAAGCTTCGCTCACCTCGAAATCCGATGCCTCGGATGTGCAAGAGACGGTGCGCGCGATCCTCGCCGATATCGAGGCGGGCGGCGATCAGGTCGCGCTGGATTATGCCGCCAAGTTCGACCGCTACGAGGGCAGCATCATCCTGTCGCCCGCAGAGATCGAGGCCGCCTGCGCGCTGGTGCCGGAAAAGCTCAAGGCCGATATCCGCTTTGCCCATGACAATGTGCGCCGCTTTGCCGAGACGCAGAAGGCGACGCTGACCGATGTCGAGCTTGAGGTGGTGCCGGGCGTGATCACCGGGCAAAAGGCGATCCCGGTGGATGCGGCGGGCTGCTATGTGCCCGGCGGGCGCTATAGCCATATCGCCAGTGCGATCATGACGGTGACCACGGCCAAGGTGGCGGGCTGCAAACATATCATGGCCTGCTCGCCGCCGCGTCCCGGTGTCGGCGTGGCGCCTGCCATCGTCTATGCCGCCCATATCTGTGGCGCCGATACGATCATGGCAATCGGCGGTGTGCAGGGCGTGGCGTCCATGGCCTTTGGACTGTTTGGTCTGCCCAAGGCGAAAATCCTGGTCGGCCCCGGCAACCAGTTCGTGGCCGAGGCCAAGCGCATGCTGTTCGGGCGCGTCGGCATCGACATGATTGCGGGCCCAACCGACAGCCTGATCCTGGCCGACAAGACCGCTGATCCGCATATCGTGACCACCGATCTTGTGAGCCAGGCCGAGCATGGCTACAACTCGCCGGTCTGGCTGGTGACCGATGATCGCGCGCTGGCGGAAAAGGTGATCGAGATGATCCCGGCCTATATCGCCGACCTGCCCGAGGTGAACCGCGACAATGCCGCCGCCGCATGGCGCGACTATGCCGAGGTGATCCTGTGCGCTGACCGCGAGGAGATGGCCGCCACCTCGGACCGCTATGCGCCCGAGCACCTGACGGTGATGGCCGAGGATCTGGATTGGTGGCTCGACCGGCTCAGCTGTTATGGATCGCTGTTTCTGGGCGAGGAAAGCACCGTCAGCTATGGCGACAAGGCGGCGGGCACAAACCATGTGCTACCGACAAGTGGCGCCGCCAGCTATACCGGCGGGCTCAGCGTGCACAAATACATGAAGATCGTCACCTGGCAGCGCGGCACCCGCGAGGGCTATAAACCCGTTGCCGAGGCCACTGCGCGCATCGCCCGGCTGGAGGGGATGGAGGGCCATGCCCGCGCCGCCGATGTGCGGTTGGCCAAATATTTTCCCGACGAGACCTTTGACCTGACCGCCAATGGCTGACTCTGGCTATCTCTTCTCGGTGCGGGGCCGGGTGGCCTGTGTCACCGGCGCCAGTTCCGGCCTTGGCCGACGCGCGGCGACGGTGCTGGCGCAGGCCGGCGCGCGGGTGGTGGGCGTGGCCCGCCGCGCCGACGCGCTGGCCGAATGGCAAGCCGAGGCGGGGGGCGAAACCCATGCCCTTCCCTATGACCTGTCGGACCGCGACGGGTTGGAGGGGCTGGCGCAGCAGGTCGCAGCGCCCTTTGGCCCGCCCGACATTCTGATCCACGCCGCCGGTATCAACACCCGGCAAACCGCCGATGAGGTCACGCCCGAGGGGTGGGACATCACCCTGACCCTGAACCTGTCGGTGCCCTTTTTCCTCAGCCAGTATCTGGTCTCGGGGATGAAGGCACGCGGTTGGGGCCGGATCGTCAATTTCGCTTCGCTCCAGACGACCCGCGCCTTTCCCGGCGGCATCGCCTATGGCGCGTCGAAGGGCGGCGTGGCGCAGATGACCCGCGCCATGGCCGAGGCCTGGTCTCCGCATGGGATCACCGCCAACGCGCTGGGGCCGGGTTTTTTCCGTACCGAGCTGACGGCGCCTGTCTTTGCCGACCCCGAGCGCGCGGCGCGTAACGCCGCGCAGACTTGTCTCGGCCGCAATGGTGAACCCGAGGACCTGGATGGGCCGCTGTTGTTCCTTTGCTCCGAGGCCTCGGCCTATGTCACCGGTCAGGTGTTGATGGTGGATGGAGGATATACCGCGAAATGAAGGCGCTGGTTTACACGGGCCCCGAAGCGCTTGCGCTGCGCGAGATGCCCGACCCGGTGGCGGGGCCGGGCGAACAGCTGATCCGCATTGCGCAGGTGGGTATCTGCGGCTCGGACATGCATGCCTATCTGGGCCATGACGCGCGCCGTCCGGCGCCGCTCATCCTGGGGCACGAGGTGGCCGGTGTGATCGTAGGTGGCCCGCGCGATGGTGAGCGGGTCACCGTGAACCCGCTGGTCACCTGCGGCGACTGCCCGGCTTGCCGCACGGGACGCGACAACCTGTGCCCCGCCCGCCAGATCATCTCGATGCCCCCGCGCGAGGGCGGCTTTGCCGAATATGTGGCGATGCCCGAGGGCAATCTGGTGACCGTTCCCGACCCCGTCCCGCTGGCCAAGGCGGCACTGGCCGAACCCATCGCCTGCGGCTGGCACACGGTGCGCCTGTCACTGGCCGCGCTATCCGGTGCGCGCGACACGGCGCTGGTTCTGGGTGGCGGGGCCATCGGGCTGGGCGCCGCTTTGTGCCTTGCAGCGCAGGGCGTGACGCAGGTGACGGTGGTCGAACCGAACTCCGCCCGCCGCGCCTATCTGAGCGACCGTTGCGGCCAACATGCGGTCGACGCTGCGCCAGAGGGGTCGCAATACGATCTGGTGATCGACGGGGTGGGCTATGCCGCCACCCGCGCCGCTGCCTCGGCCCATGTCCGCCCCGGCGGTGTGATCGGCCATATCGGCCTGGGCGAGGATACCGGTGGCCTCGATATCCGGCGGATGACCCTGCAAGAGATCACCTTTATTGGGACCTATACCTATACCGCCGAGGATTTCCGCCAGACCGCGCAGGCGATCTTTGACGGCCGTCTCGGCCCGCTCGACTGGACCGAGTCGCGCCCTCTGGAACAGGGCGCCGAGGCCTTTGCCGATATCCGCGCGGGTCGGGTGGCTGCACCAAAGGTCCTGCTGGTTCCCGACACCGAACCGGAAAGGAGTTAGGCCATGTATCACCGCATCCTTGTTGCCCTGTCGCTGGAACACGGGATCAGCGAGCGGGCGCTGGAAACCGCCCGCGCGCTGGCCGCCGAGGGCGCCAGCATCCGCGCCGTCCACGTGATCGAGCCGCCCAACCCGGCGGTCCGCGCCTATCTGGACGCCGATCTGGTGGCCAAGGCCCGCGCCGATGCTGAGGCGCGGTTGCGCGCCCGCGTGGCCGATGCGCCGGGGGTCGAACCGGTGTTGCTCAGCGGTCATTCCAGCCGCGCGCTGACCGAATACGCCACCGATATGGGCATCGACCTGATCATCGTGGGATCGCACCGGCCCGGCCTCAGCGACTATTTCCTGGGCACCACCGCCGCCCGTGTTGTCCGCCACGCACCTTGCACGGTGATGGTGCTGCGCTAGGGCGGGTACCGCCCGACGCCCCACAAAGTGAGCTCAGATCATGCTGCGCCAGACCGGCATTCATTCCAGCGAGGACGCCCGCAGGCTGGCGCGCAAACGCCTGCCCTGGATGGTGTTCGACTATATCGACGGCGCGGCCGGCGAGGAGCATGGCGCGATGCTGGCGCGTCGGGCCATTCAGGACATCCGCCTGACGCCCCGGGTGCTGCGCAACGTCAGCCGACGCGAGCTGCGGGTGCAGCTGTTCGACAAGCTGGCGGTGCGCCCCTTTGGCATCAGCCCGATGGGCATGTGCAACCTGTCCGCCCCCGGCGCCGATCTGATGCTGGCGCGGCTGGCGGCGCGGGACCGGGTGCCGCATGGCGTCTCGACCGTGGCTTCGACCGACATGGAGACCCTGCTCAAGATCTCGGGCGGCATGGCCTGGTTCCAGCTCTATTTCAGCGGCGATGGCAGCGGCACCATGAAACTGGTCGAACGCGCCCGTGCGGCCGGCTACGGCACGCTGGTGCTGACCGTCGATGTGCCCGAGGTGGGCCGCCGCCCGCGCGAGCTGCGGCACGGGTTCAAGATGCCGTTCCGCATCGGCCCCCGGCAATTCGTCGATTTCGCGCTGCATCCGCGCTGGTCCCTGTCCACGCTGATCCGGGGGCGGCCGCAGATGGCCAATTTCGACGGGCGGGATTATGTTTTCGACCGTACCGAGAGTCGCGCCGCCGCCGATTGGACGACATTCGAGCGCCTGCGCGCCGCCTGGCCCGGCAAGCTGGTGGTCAAGGGCGTGCTGCATCCCGGGGATGCGCTGCGCCTCAAGGCGCTGGGCGCCGATGCGATCCAGGTATCGAGCCATGGCTGCCGTCAGCTGGACGCAGCACCCCCGGCGATCGAGGCGCTGGCCGCGATCCGGCAGGCGGTCGGCCCCAGCTATCCGCTGTTCTACGACAGTGGCATCCGCAGCGGCGAGGATGTGGTCAAGGCCTATGCGATGGGGGCCGATTTCGTGTTCCTTGGCCGCCCGCTCCTTTATGCCATGGCGGCAGGGGGCGAGGCGGGGCTGCACCAGCTGTGGGACGTGCTGGCGCAAGAGGTCAGTCTGACACTGGCGCAGC
>NZ_JBXWRD010000035.1:0-50760 GCF_059612725.1 Ruegeria sp. YKSF070
CTCGTCGCCTTCGTCGCCTTCGTTGTCCTCGTCGCCTTCGTCATCTTCGTCGCCTTCGTCGGCTTCGTCACTGCCTTGAACCACGAGGGCAAATGTCAAGGATTTGTCTGGCGCGATTATAACTTGACCGTCGCCGTCGAAACCGAATCCGGTAAAGGCCTGACCTTCGTCGCCTTCGTCGAGTTCGTCGCCTTCGTCGCCCTCTTCGGTGAGTTGGACCACGTCATCGATCACGTCGATAAGGTCGTCCTCGTCCCCTTCGTCCCCTTCGGTGCCCTCGTCGGCCTCATCCCCTTCGTCGCCTTCGTCGTGGTCGTCGTAGGCCTCGTCGCCCTCATTGCCCTCGTTGCCTTCGTCGTCCTCGTCGTCCTCGTCGCCCTCGTCGCCCTCGTTATCTTCGTCGAACTCGTCATCTTCGTTATCTTCGTTGTCTTCATCGGCCTCGTCGCCAGAGTCCGGGGACCCGTCCTCGTTGAGCTCGTTGTCCTCGTCGAATTCGTCGCCTTCGTTGCCTTCGTTGCCTTCGTTGTCCTCGTCGCCCTCGTCGTCCTCGTCGCCTTCGTCGTTTGCGCTGCCTGGGTCGGTTTCGTCGCGCTCGTCACCTTCGTCGCCGGTTTCCTCGTTCAGGCCGTTGCCACCTTCGTCGCCTTCGTCGTCCTCGTCGCCCTCGTCGCCCTCGTTGCCTTCGTTGTTTTCGTTGTCCTCGTCGTCTTCGTCGTTTTCGTCGCCTTCGTCGTTTTCGTCGCCCTCGTCGTTTTCGTCGTCCTCGTTATCCTCGTCGCCGTCGTCGGCCGCGGTCTCGTCACCTTCATTGCCTTCGTTGCCGTAGTTTTCCTCGTCGACCTCGTCGCCTTCGTTGCCCTCGTCGCCTTCGTCGTTTTCGTCGCCTTCGTTACCTTCGTTGCCTTCTTCTCCTAAGGCTGTAACCTCGTCGCCTTCGTCGTTTTCGTCTCCCTCGTCGCCCTCGTCACCGGAATTGTCCGAGGTATCCTCGTCGCCTTCGTCGCCTTCGTCGTCCTCGGCGCCCTCATCTCCGGTATTGGACTCGAACGTGAAGCCTTCGCCTTCGTCGCCTTCGTCGCCTTCGTCGCCCTCGTCGGCTTCGTCGCCTTCGTCGCCCTCGTTGTTTTCGTCGCCCTCATCGTGTTCGTCGCCGGTATCCGCGCCGACAGTCACATCTTCGTCGCCTTCGTCGCCCTCGTCGAATTCATCGCCTTCGTCGCCTTCGTCGCCTTCGTCGCCCTCGTTGTTTTCGTCGTTCTCATTGTGTTCGTCGTCTTCGTCGCCTTCGTTGTTTTCGTCGCCCTCGTTTTCTTCGTTGCCTTCGTTGCCTTCATCACCTTCGTCGTTTTCGTCGCCAAGGTTGGCTTCTATTTCCTCGTCGCCTTCATCGTCCTCGTCATCCTCGTCGCCCTCGTCGCCGTCGAATCCCCCGTCTTCGTCGCCTTCGTTGTCTTCGTCGCCCTCGCTGCCTTCGTTGTTCTCGTCGCCTTCGTTGTCCTCGTTGCCTTCGTCGCCTTCGTCGGCTTCGTCGTTTTCGTTGTCCTCGTCGCCTTCGTCATCTTCGTTGCCTTCGTCACCCCCGTCGTTCAGAGCAGACTCGCTGTAGGGGCCTTCGTTGCCCTCGTCATCCTCATCGTTTTCGTCGCCTTCGTCGCCTTCGTCGCCTTCATTGGATTCGTCATCCTCGTCGTCTTCGTCGCGTTCGTCGTCCTCGTCGCCCTCGTTGTTCTCGTCGTCGTCCTCGATGTCGTCACCAAAGGCATCGACGCTCTCGTCACCTTCGTTGCCCTCGTCGTCCTCGTCGCCCTCGTCATTGCCGGCAGCAGCGTCGATCTCGTTCTCGTCGCCTTCGTTGCCTTCGTCGCCTTCGTCGTCCTCGTCGCCTTCGTCGCCCTCGTTGGCTTCGTTGCCTTCGTCGCCTTCGTCGCCTTCGTCGTCTTCGTTGGCTTCGTTGCCTTCGTCGTTTTCGTCGCCTTCGTCGTCTTCGTCGCCCTCGTCGGCGGCGTCCTGGGGATCTACGTATTCGTCGCCCTCATCGCCTTCGTTGTTTTCGTCATCTTCGTCACCCTCGTCGTCTTCGTCGCCGCTATCGGCTGTTGACCTGTCGAAATTGAAGTGACCTTCGTCGTTGGGTTCGTCGAACCTGTCGAACCTGTCGTTATTTTCCTCGCCTTCGTTGTCTTCATTACCTTCGTCGTCCTCGTCTCCTTCATTGCCTTCGTCGCTGCCGCGTTCAAATGCGTCGTCGGCGATTTCGTCACCTTCATCGCCCTCGTCGCCCTCGTCGCCCTCGTCGCGTTCGTTGTCTTCGTCGCCTTCGTTGTCTTCGTCGCCTTCGTCGTCTTCGTCGCCCTCGTTGCTTTCGTTGCCCTCGTTGCCTTCGTCGTTCTCGTTGCCCTCGTTGGCCTCGTCGCCTTCGTCGCCCTCCTGGCCGAAACCTGTGTTCTCGTCGCCCTCGTCGCCGACTTCGTCGCCTTCGTTGCCCTCGTCGCCCTCGTTGCCTTCGTCGTTCTCGTCGCCTTCGTTGTCCTCGTCGCTTTCGTTGCCTTCGTCGTTCTCGTCGTTCTCGTCGCCTTCGTTGTCCTCGTCGTTCTCGTCGCCTTCGTCGGCCTCGTCTCCTTCGTCTCCTTCGTCGTCTTCGTTGCCTTCGTTGTCCTCGTTGCCCTCGTTGCCCTCGTTGCCCTCGTTGCCTTCGTCGGCTTCATTGCCCTCGTCGCCTTCGTCGGCGCCGCCGGCCACCTCGTCGCCTTCGTCGCCCTCGTTACCTTCGTCGCCTTCGTCGCCTTCGTCGCCCTCGTTGTCCTCGTTGCCTTCGTCGTTCTCGTTGTCCTCGTTGCCCTCGTCGCTCTCGTTGCCTTCGTTGTCCTCGTTGCCTTCGTCGCCCTCGTCGGCCTCGTTGCCCTCGTCGCCTTCGTTGCCTTCGTCGTCCTCGTTGCCCTCGTCGCCTTCGTTACCCTCGTTGCCCTCGTTGCCTTCGTCGCCCTCATCACCTTCGTTGCCTTCGTCGCCATCGTCTTCCGGGCCAAAGCTCAGCGAAGACAGGAGCGAGGTCTGCGCCTCGGCCAGCAGCAGGGAGATGAGGTCGGCGGAGAGGAGAGGAGCGGTCATGAGCGTAAGTCCTTGAAATCTGGCGCGGCCGAGACGCATGAAATTCGGCACGACGGCGTGAGCCAGCCGGACACGCGACGCAAAAAATTGTAGGTATGAAGAAAGCGTAGGCGGGTATTGGCTTTGAAACAAGGAATTTCAAATCAAGGAGGATGGCACGGGAATGTCCGCATTTGGTTTGCTCACCTGCCAACACCCTTGAAACGCGGCAGAAAGCGCTGAATGTCGATCCGAAGGAGTTCGCGAACCAGAGAAAGCATGGAACGGAAACCAAACGCTCCCAGAGTCTGAGAGCCCAGATGGCTACAACGGCCTGTCCGCTAATGAGACTACGGTGCGAGCGTAACCCCAATAAGGCCACGGCCCGCGGACCGATCCAAAGGCCGAATACATATCAGCGACTTTCGAGAACGTGCAAAACCTCACGTGCGAACAGCAGCCGGTTCATACATCTGGGCTCAACCGAGACATCTGACTAAAACCATCAGATGACCGCCCATCGTAACATTTCTGCCGTTGCCGATGTCGCCACACGTCACGCTGTCATCGACCGTCTTCCCAAACACTGTGCTGTAGAACCATGTCACAAACACTGTGGGGCAAAGAGTGTGTTACGGTTGCTTTGGCTCTCGCAAGACAACGTGTAGCTGATTGAAATGAACGGGAGGAATTGACAGATGGTCCAAAAGGTTTTGGCTGCTTTGGTGGCGCTTGCTGTGAGCGCTGGTTCCGCAATGGCGGTCTCTCCCGAAGCGCAACAACTCATCGACCGTGCGGCAGCAGATTGCCAGAGCTCGGAAAACGGCGAGTTTGATCAGGGCGATGCTGTAACTGAGATCGAACTGCGCTCTCAGTTTGGGACCGTGAACGCGGAACTTGTGGACGAAAGCCAATACGCATGCTCTTCCGCCGCGTCGCTCTACTGCGGGACAGGTGGCTGCATGCTTAATCTCATCGTGAACGGTGAGACGATGGCATGGCAGGCAACAGGTTGGCGTCTCATTGATTGGGGTCCTGACCGTATCCTTCTGATTGGACGTGACGGAGGCTGGTGCGGCGGCGCTGGCGCAGAGGTGTGCTATGAAGCGCTGGTTTGGAGCAATGGCAAGATATTGACCGTGGGACCTGAACCCGAATGAAAACACTCAGTCTTTAACTGTGCCCGAAAACACTGTGTTGAAGAAGTGTGTCACAAACAGTGTGGGGCAATTACTGTGTTCTGAGTAACCGACTCGCTCGTTGAAGGTTGAGCAATTTGCGCGAGGCAAAGCACATCTTCTGGCTCGAATTGACCGGGGCCATTTGCATGATCCTACTTGGATCGGCGATGCATTTTGCCTTCTCATGGTGCGGCGAATGGAAACCTCTGGCGTTACTGGCTGCAGTTAACGAGTCTATTTGGGAGCACTTGAAGCTGGCCTTTTGGCCAGGATTGTTTTGGGCCTGCATCATGCCATTGCCACCAAATCTGGGCCGGCTGGAGATGCTGAGCGCAAGAGGCTTTAGCCTTGCAATAACAGCAACGCTGATTGTCGCGATCTTTACCTCTTACACAGCAATCTTGGGACGCAATCTTCTTGCGCTCGACATCGGTACATTTATGCTCTCCATTTGCGTCGGCCAGTTGGTTTCTTTTTTGTTGCTCGCAAACCGAACCAGCCTGCGCAGATCGGTGGTTGCACTTGGATTAGCTGCTCTACTGCTTCAGTTAGCCGCCTACAGTCTCTTTACTTTCTTCCCACCTGACAATTGGCTATTCATCGAAACCCGCACAGGCCTCAGGGGTATCCCTGCTCAATAATCCCCGGTAACATTGGTTGCTGAGTTCCTACCCATGTCCCGGAACACTGTGGCGAAGAACTATGTTGCAGTTACTGTGGGCAAACTGAGGTGCCCCTAGGGTCAGGCTTCATAACCAATAGATGACGGTCGCCGCGAGGGCGATGGCCGATCGGAACACCTCGGGGCATCGGTCATGGCGGGTCGCCACACGCCGCCAATCCTTGAGCCTGCCGAACATGATCTCGATCACTGCCCGGCAGTGCATTGCGCAGCAATGTCACGAGAGCCCGTGCTTCTGCCCGGGCGCGATCAGTTGATGGATAGCTGGGAACGTCACAACGTTGCATAGTGTGGTAGACTGTGACCATCTCACAGCCTAACTCTTTGGCAATCTCTCCTGCCGCAGTCGTGGGAGCCATGCCTTTTCGAGCCTAGTTCGACAATCGCTCAAGGATTGTCGGCCAGTAGTCACGTTCTGTGATTTTCGGTGGTCGTTTGCTCATGGGCTATCGTTATCACGTTGCACGACAGCGGCGGTAGACCCCTGAAAAAGAAGCCGATTGTTGTAGAGTTGTTGCAGCGTCTAACAAACCAAAGGTCTTCACCGACGCGGGCGACCATCAACACGTTGAACTCTGTATGTTTTGATGGTGCCCCCACACGGACTCGAACCGCGGACCTACTGATTACAAATCAGTTGCTCTACCAGCTGAGCTATAGGGGCAACAGCTTCCGATTAATCGCAGGCACGCCCGACTGCAAGATGGAAATCTCGACCGCTAGGCGAAATTGTCCGAATACAGCCTCACGGCAAGCGTTTGACTGGCCAGCTGCGAGCTTGTAGTCAGGAAAATATCTGTTTGTTTTTCAAAAGGAAGCCCGGCAACCGATGCAGGTGGTATTCCATACCGGAGCACATGGCACCGACGATGATCGGCTGATCAAATGCCTGTTGGGCAACAAGGAGCCGTTCTCTCAACGTGGTATCATGGTTCCCGGACCGGCGCAGTATCGCGCCCTGTTCAAGAACGTGCTGACCGCGCTGGACGAGGCCGAACCCGAACCACAGGCACGCGAAGTGTTGATGGAGGCGATCCTGGATGGCGAGGTGGCCGACCGGGTGATCTTTTCGGATTCCAATTTCTTTGGCTCTCATTGGTCGGCCCTGGGTAAGGGAATGTTCTATCCCCGCGCGGCAACCCGCATGGCGAACCTGCAATCCATCTTTGCCTACGATCAGGTCGAGATGTTCATGGCGATCCGAAACCCGGCCAGTTTCGTGCCCGATGTGCTGGGTTCCCTGCCCGACAAGGGCGCGACCCAGGCGATGGAGGGGATGGACCTTCACAAGTTGCACTGGTCCGGCATGGTCGAAAGCATCCGCGCCGCGGCGCCCAACGTGCAACTGACCCTATGGTGCAACGAGGATACGCCGTTGATCTGGGCCCAGATCATCCGCGACATGGCAGGACTGGAACACGGCAACAAGATCGTGGGCGGTTTCTCGCTCCTGTCCGAGATCATGTCCAAAGAGGGCATGCAGCGGTTTCGTGCCTATCTGGCCGAACACCCCGAATTGAGCGAGATGCAGAAACGCCGGGTCATCGCCGCCTTTCTCGACAAATACGCGCTGGAGGATGCGGTCGAGGAAGAGCTGGACCTGCCCGGCTGGACCCATGAACTGGTCGACCAGCTGACCGAGCTATACGACGAAGACGTCTTCAACCTGCAACGCATTCCGGGCGTGCAGTTCATCGCCCCCTGACCCGTCCTGTTGCGGACGGGCCATCGGGCGCGCGACTCAGGCCATACCCAGCGCCGCCTTGTACATCTCCAGCACCGCTTCTTCCTCGGCGATGTCGTCCTTGTCGCGCTTGCGCAGGGCGACGATCTTGCGCATGACCTTAGTGTCGTAACCGCGCGCCTTGGCCTCGGCCATCACCTCTTTCTGCTGGTCGGCGATGTCTTTCTTTTCCTGCTCCAGTCGCTCGATCCGTTCGATGAACTGGCGCAACTCGCCTGCGGCGATCCCGTAATTGGCGTCTGATTGGGGCTGATCCATCGGTGCGACCTCCATCGGTGCGTTATGCGGCGACAAGCGGGATATCGCGGCGCCGGTTCGCCTGCAAGGATCATTTCCCGCCGGTTGCGCCGGATGGGCCGATGCGGTAACGCGGGCGCGCAACTGGCGTAACAGACGGGGCGCGGTCATGCTGTTCGACATCATCATCTGGACGGGCGCCGCCCTGTCGCTGCTCGGGCTGGCCGGGCTGGTCTGGTGCATCCTGCGCGTCAACCGTGCCCGCAAGGCAGGGCTGAGCGACGATGAACTACGCGCCGCAGTTCAGGCGGTGCTGCCGTGGAACCTGGGCGCGCTGTTCCTGTCCGTCATCGGGTTGATGATGGTGATGGTCGGGATTTCGCTGGGCTGAGCGCGACGCGCCCAGACCTGTAAATCAGACCGGCATATTGTCGAACCGCGCCTCGACCGCATCCTCGCACAGCGCCGCGTCCAGCTGGCGCAGGCGCGCAGGCACCTTCAGCCCATGCTGCCGCATGCGGTCCACGACCCGGCTGAATTCCGGCTGCACCTCGAGCCGGATACTCAGCGGCGCACCCGTAACGCGTCGTTCCAGACGTTCGGCGGCGTGATATAGATCCTGTGCTGTCATGTATCTTCTCCCCTGTATCGGAACCGAATCTGCCACAGCCGCGTAACAGGCTTAAGAAATTTCCCGGACATTCGGCCCCATCTCCCGGCCGAAAGGGCGGATATGCCTGTTTTCGTGGCGATTGCCTCATCCTTGCACAGCACCCGTTCGCGCACATTGACCGACATCAAAACGCCCAGGATATAGAAAAGTGGCACATGGGAGTTGCATCATATTCACAATTTACCATATGATCCGAGAAACCAACAGGAGTCCCTCATGACCCCCTTCGTAAAAGCCTTCTTCGACGAAGCCACCTTTACGGTGTCCTATGTGGTGCGCGAGCCCGACGGCCGCGCCTGCGCCATCGTCGACAGCGTTCTGGATTTCGACCACGCCTCTGGCCGGACAAACACCACATCTGCCGATGCGATCGTGGACTACGTCACCGCAGAGGGTCTGAATGTCGAGTGGATCCTCGAAAGCCACGTTCATGCCGATCACCTGTCCGCCGCCCCCTATCTGCAAGAGCGGCTGGGCGGCAAGATCGGTATCGGCGCCAACATCACCGTCGTGCAGGACACGTTCGGCAAGGTGTTCAACGAGGGCACCGAATTCCAGCGCGACGGTAGCCAGTTCGACGCGCTGTTCCGCGAGGGCGACAGTTTCCACATCGGCCAGATGCGCGGCGACGTGCTGCACACGCCCGGCCACACGCCGGCCTGCCTGACCTATGTGATCGGTGATGCGGCCTTTGTTGGCGATACGCTGTTCATGCCCGACTTTGGCACCGCGCGCTGCGATTTCCCCGGCGGCTCGTCTGCAACGCTCTACCAGTCGATCCAGAAGATTCTGGCCCTGCCGGACGAAACCCGCATTTTTGTCGGCCATGACTACAAGGCGCCGGGACGTGACGAATATGCCTGGGAAACCACGGTGGGCGAGCAGAAGGCGCTGAACATCCATATCGGCCAGGGCCGCAGCGTCGAGGAGTTCGTCCAGATGCGCGACGCACGCGATGCAACGCTGGGCATGCCGCGGCTGATCCTGCCCTCGTTGCAGGTAAACATGCGCGCGGGCCAGATGCCGCCAGCCGATGAACAGGGCAATGTCTTTCTGAAACTGCCGGTCAACAAGCTCTGACCGGCAGTCCAATCAAGCGCGAACAGGGAACATGGTAATAATGGAAACGGATTGGATTTGGGGTCTGGTCGGCGGGCTGTTGATCGGCACTGGCGGCGCGGTCTATCTGCTGGGCAATGGCCGCATCATGGGGGCCAGCGGCATTCTGGGCGGCCTGATCGACGGGACCGGCCGCAGCAACTGGGTTGAACGGGCGGTGTTCCTCTTCGGCGTCGTGGTGGCGCCGCTGGTGCTGTGGCCGCTCTACAGTGTCGAGATCGGCACGCATGTGACCAGCGATATCTGGGTCATCGTGGCCGCAGGCCTGCTGGTCGGGGTCGGCACCCGTATCGCCAATGGTTGCACCTCTGGCCACGGGGTCTGCGGCATCTCGCGGTTCTCGCTGCGTGGTATCGTGGCGACCGTGTTCTACATCCTTGCCGGCGGTCTGACGCTGGCGATCTTCCGCCATGTCCTGGGGGTGATCTGATGCGCTTGCTGATTTCGCTTGTCGCCGGGGCGCTGTTTGGCGGCGGTCTCTTTGTCTCGGGCATGACCGATACGCGCAAGGTACAGGGTTGGCTGGATGTGTTCGGCGACTGGGACCCGACGCTGGCCTTTGTGATGGGCGGCGCCATCCTGCCGATGCTGCTGGCCTGGCGCCTGACCGAGGGGCGCAAACCGTTGGCGGGTGGCAGCTTTCCGGCGCTGCCGCGACCCGAAATGGATCATCGCCTAATCACCGGATCGGTGCTGTTCGGCATGGGCTGGGGCCTGGCCGGGCTGTGCCCCGGCCCGGCCATCGCCTCGCTCAGCTATGGTGGTGTCGGCGGGCTGATTTTCCTGGTTGCGATGCTGGCGGGCATGGCGCTTGCACCTCGCGTCGGCACGCAACTGGACAGGCTTGCGGCAACGGCCTAAGGAGCGGATATGGATATTCGACCGATCACCCCCCGCTACGCCGTCTCGCCGCAGATTTCGGTCGAGGACATTCCCGCCATCGCAGCCGCCGGTTTCACCCGGATCATCTGCAACCGCCCCGATGCTGAGGTGCCGCCCAGCCATCAGGCCGAAGCCATCGGCGTGGCCGCGCGCGCGGCGGGGCTGGATTTCGAGGTGCTGGAGCTGACCCATCAAACCATGACACCGGAAAACGTGGCGCGGCAGAGCGCGCTGGCCGAGACTGCCAGCGGCCCGGTTCTGGCCTATTGCGCCTCGGGTACCCGGTGTTCCGTGGTCTGGGCGCTGGGTCACTGCGGCGCGCTCGGCGCCGACGCAGTGTTGAGCAAGACTGCAGCGGCAGGGTATCAGCTCGACGCACTGCGTCCACGGTTGGAAGAAATCGCGGCAGCACAGGGCTAATCCCGCCTTCCCCACCGGATTAGCGGGGTTGGGCCACCTCCTCCTCTTGCTGCAACCCCGCCAGTTCGGCGATTTCCGAAGCGACCTGGTCGGCGCTCAGCGCAGGCAGGTCGTATTCCGAGAGAGCATCCATTTCACTCTCGGTATCGGGATCGACATCCTCGTAATCCTCGGCGCGGCGGCGTGCACGCGCGCGCGGGTGCGTCTCGTGGTCGATCACATCCGGCTCCGACGGAGTTTCAGGCCTCGGCCCATCGCTGGGCTTGTGTGCCAGAAACCCGTCAGACCCCTGTTCAATCCGTTCGGGTTCGGGCAGTTTCTCGTTCAGCCGTACCGCCCGCATGCCCCGGCACTGGCCCAACCGGGCCAGCGCCACCTGCCGTCCCTCGATGGTTACGATTTCGGTCTTGTCGAGCTTCAGCCCCACCAGCGGCAGCAGGTCGCCGGGCTGCATCCCGGCAAAGGCAGCCAGAGGCAGGCGGATGCGCGAGATCACCGCATCCAGCTCGGCCCGGACCACGCCAAAGGCCGTGTCCAGATGACGGCCCTTGGATGCGGTCGCCCCTTCGGCGACAGCCAGATCCGCCTCGGACCGCTCAGGCAGGATAAGGGTGATCTGCCCCTGGGCCTTGCCTCCGGCAATCTCGGCCGTCAGATCGAACACCCGATAAAGATCATTTTCCAGCAACAGCAACAGGGCCCTGCGGCTTTCCGCACGCGCACAGAATTCGAACCCCGCGAGACAGGCGCGGTCGGCAGGCTGCTCGACCATGTCATGGGCCCGCGGCAGCAGCGCATCGAACAGCGGCGCCACCATGGCCGCGTCGGTTCCGGTGAACGAGCGTTCGACACCGCCCCCGGCCACAACCTGCCCAATTGTCTGCTGTTGCAGTATAGCGGAGACGCAAGCGCGATCGATACAGGCCGCTCCCAACGCGCCCTCTGGCCCCGATAGCATCAGGTAAAGCCGGTCCTCGGCCACCGCGCGGCCCAGTTCGTCCAGCTCGCGCCGGGCCTGGGTCGCCCCGATGACCGACATGGCCAGCCCCACCGCCTCGTCCGCGGCGCGGGCCAGCGCCAAGCGCAACGCCCGCAGGATCGAGCGGGTGTCGCCCTGCCGCTCGTCCCGTGCCAGGGCCAGTTTCCGCTCCAGAACCGTCTTGTTTTCCGTGTCCGTCGCCATCACATGCGCTTTGCCTGCCGCTCCGCCTCAGTCACCAGACAGGTGTAGCGCGGCAAGCGTTACCAAGCTCTTTACGACGATCTACTGCGCAGCAATTTCCATGCCGACCGGCAGGCTGACACGGAACGCGCCGCCTTCCTGCCCCGAGAGATAGCTGACATCGCCCCCCAACCGCTGCATGATCTCGCTGCAGATCGCCAGGCCCAGGCCGGCTCCGCCGGCCTTTTCGGCGCTGACACGTGCGAATTTCTCGAACACCATCTTGCGGGCATCCAGCGGGATTCCCCCACCATTGTCGATCAGGTCGACCACGATCCGCCCGCCCACGTCATGCACGGTGATCGTCAGTTCGGGGTCGGCCGCATCGCAATATTTCTGCGCGTTCGAAATCAGGTTGATGAACACCTGCGACAGCCGGTCCAGATCGGTGCGCAGCGCAATCCGCTCGGCCCCGCGATGACGCCGCACCCGCAGCGCCCTGTCTGTGCCCGTCAACGCCGTCGCCACGGCGCGGTCGAGGATATCCACCAACCGCCCCTGCCCCATGTTCAGCGTGACCTGACCGTTTTCCAGCACGCTCAGGTCCAGCAGGTCGTCCAACAGCCGCGTCAGTCGCAGCGCCTCGTCATGGATGATGGTGGCGTAGCGGGTCTTTTCCACCGGCTCGAGTCCGTCGGTATCGCGCAGAATCTCGGAAAACGCCCGGATCGAGGTCATCGGCGTGCGCAATTCGTGGCTGATCTGGCTCAGGAACGCGTCCTTTTGCAGCGAGATCTGGGTCAGTTTCTCGTTTGCCTCGCGCAATTTGCGTGCGGTGCGGCTCAGCTCGGCCGATTTCGCCTCAAGCCGGCTGGAATACTCAAGCAGCTGCGCGGATTCATCGGCCACCGCCAGCAGGTCCTCGACCGAGACCGACGAACCGCCGACGATCTGACCGATCATCGCATGGGCCGTGGCCGCCCCGACCGAACCGCTGAGTTCCCGCTCCAGCCGCTCCAGAAAGGCCGGGTTCGGCTCGGGCAGATAGGCGCGGCTGCCCTGCGCCACCGCCTCGGAATGAAAGAACTCCTGCGCCTCGCGCGCGCCCATGATCCGCTGCGACATGATCATCAGGTCCTCGCTTTGCGCAACGGACCCGGTCCACCCTCGCGGCCCGGCGGAATGGTCGAACACGTTGACGAACTGCGCGCCCTGCAACCGCTCCAGCGGGCTGGGAAAACTCAGCAGAGAAGCGATACAGAAGGCGGCGGTGTTCAGCGACAGTGACCACATCACCGAATGCACCATCGGGTCGAGCCCATCAATGCCGAACAGCGCCTGTGGGCGCAACCACGAGAGGCCGAAGAGCCCGTACTCCATCACCGAAGGCGCGATCACCCCGGCGCCCATTCCGGGCAGCAGCAGGGTATAGAGCCAGAGAACAAATCCCACTGTCAGCCCGACCAGCGCACCGGTGCGGGTGGCGCCGCGCCAGAACAGACCACCCACCAGCGCTGGCAGGATCTGGGCAATACCGGCAAAGGCAATGAGCCCGATCGAGGCCAGCGCCGCGCCGCCACCCGACAGGCGATAGTAGAAATAGCCAAGCGCCAGAACCGCTGCGATCGACACCCGCCGGGCATAGAGCACCACCGAACGAACATCCCCCGAGACCGAGGCGCCGCTGCCCTGGGCGTTCAGCCAGATCGGCATCACGATATGGTTCGACACCATGGTCGACAATGCCATGGCCGCCACGATCACCATCGAGGTCGCCGAGGAAAACCCGCCCAGAAAGGACAGCATGGCCAGTGTCTCCTGCCCCTGTGCCAGCGGGATCGTCAGCACGAACATATCCGGATTGGACCCCTCGGGCATGATCTCCAGCCCGACCACAGCGATGGGGACCACGAAAAGGCTCATCAGCATCAGGTAAAGCGGAAAGGCCCAGGCGGCGGTGCGCAAATGACGTTCGTCATCGTTCTCGACAACCATCACCTGGAACATGCGTGGCAGGCAGACAAAGGCCGCCGCCGCCAGAAAGGTGATGGTCGCCCAGCGCCCGTGGTCGACCTGCCAGACTCCGATTTCCGAGGCGTCGATGCGGGCGAATGTATCGCCCAGACCGCCGGCGATACCCCAGACCACGAAGATGCCCACCGCGAGCAATGCAACCAGTTTGACCATAGCCTCGATGGCGACGGCGGTGACCACACCATGATGGCGCTCGTTTGCGTCCAGGTTGCGGGTTCCGAACAGGATCGCGAACACCGCCAGTCCGCCCGCCACCCAGAAGGCGCTGGAACCCTCGCCGGGGCGGCTGACCGGATCGGCCTCGGCAAAGATATTGAAACTGAGGGTGATCGACTGGAGTTGCAGCGCGATATAGGGGGTGACGCCGATCACGGCCAAGAGGGTAACACAGACCGCCAGCGTGTTCGACTTGCCATAGCGCGACGAGATCAGGTCGGCGATCGAGGTGACCCGCTGCGAGCGGCCCACCCGCACCAGCTTGCGCAAACCCCACCACCAGCCGATCATCACCAGCGTCGGCCCCAGGTAGATGGTGACAAATTCCAGCCCCGACCGCGCCGCATAACCCACGGCGCCATAAAAGGTCCATGCCGTGCAGTAGATCGACAGCGACAGGGTGTAGACCAGCGGCGAGCGCAGCCAGGTTGTGCGCCCAGTCGAGGACAACCGGTCCGCGGCAAATGCGACCCCGAACAGCAGGATCACATAGGCCATGCAGACCGCGACCAGGACGTTGAGAGAGGTCACCGCTCGGTCTCCTGCCCGATCTGATGACCGCCACTCTGACGCGTGGCGCGTCCGAACAGGGCGCTGACCGCGATCAGGATGGCCCAGACGCCGAACACATATGTGATGGCCGCCGACATCCGCACGGTGCCTGCTCCCTCGGATGGCCAGAGCAGTGGAACGGCAAACAGCGCCGCCCCCATCAGCGGCAACAGGCGCGCAGCATCCATCAGGCGGCGGCGTCGATAGCTTTGCCGCTCAAGAAACACGGGCGGCGGCTGAACAGGGTCGCGCCCGGTCCCCTCGCCTGAGGACCGGCTCATGGGCGCGATGCCTGCGCGTGCAGATCGCGCACCGCTGTCAGCACCTCGGCATTGGAAAAGGGTTTGGTCATGAACCGGCTGACCCCGGCCTTTTCCGCCATGTCGCGATCGCGCGACTGGCCGCGCGCGGTCAGCATCAGCACCGGCAGATCCCGCGTCGCAACTCGTTCGCGCAATTCTCGCAGGATATCCATGCCGCTCTTGCCCGGCAGCATCACGTCCAGGATCACCAGATCAGGCGCGGCGGTGGTGATCTTCTCGACCGCATCCGCCCCGTCCTCGTGCGTTTCAACCTGCCAGCCATCGCGCGTCAGCAGGAAACGGATCGCTTCGGCGATGTTAGGCTCGTCTTCGATCAGCAGAAGCCGTCGGCTCATCCTTGCCCCTTCCTCCCCCAAAAGGTGGCGGACTGCTGCCCGCTCGTTTTCCCGATTTCAGATTAGACCCGCGGTCAGGGGCCTGTCAAAACCCTTCGGACAGGATTGATGGTTCACGGCGCGCGGCGCAATCGCGGCGAGGGCACACACGGCACGATGCGCCGACCGGCTGCGCCGCCTGCCGTCCGCGCTCGGCAGTGGGCACCGGCAGAATTAGCATGATGGAACGGATCACCGGATCACTGTCGAAATCGGGCATACCTTCAGGCCAGGCGACGGCAAGGCAATCGAACTCTGCCGCGTTTCGCCCCAGCTGCGACACTCGCCGGCGGATCGGGGCAAGCGGTCGGCCAAGAGCGGCGTAAAGCGGCCAGAGCGGGCAGGATTCGCCATGCCTGGGCAAGGCGAAACCGGTCACCGGCTTGCGAAACAGGATACTGCCCGAGGCGTCACAGATCACCAGCCCGGCTTCGTGTGGCAACACGCCTTCGGGCAGGCTGGCGAGGCGCCGGAACATCGCAGGCAGCCCCACGCCAAAGCGTCGCGCCAGCGCGACCGGATCGAGCCCCAGAACATCCAGCGCCGAGACCATCTCGGGCAGCGGCATGGCACGCGCATCGGCGGCATAGACCGCAAGCATCGAGCGCGCGATTTCGCGCGCGGCGCCCGAGGCCAGATTCTCGAGCGGCACATCCGCAACCGAGCCGCCCTTTTCAAGTTCGGTGAAATGGTGACCGCGTCCGGCGACAAAGGCCTCGACCTGCTCGACCGGGACACCGGTGCGATCCTCGCCCGCCTCGCTGTCGTCAAGCCAGCCCACCAGCGATTTAGAGCTTTCTGCCAGACGCTCGGCGTCCTGATGCAGGTTGCGATGGAACCGGTCCCGCCATTCCGCCTCCAGCTCTCCCGGTTCGGCAAGAATCGCCGCCGTCGAGCGGATCGCGGCAGCGGTCGACAGCACCTCGTGCAGCGACGCGGCAAGATGCGGGTCATGCGTCAGCCGATCAGACAAAGTCTCGACCGTGCGTTCCAGCGACCCGACGCGCCGGAAAAGCCGCGCCAGAACCTCGGCCCAGCCAGGAAAGCGGCCCGCGAATTCATCGACCCGGTCCGCCTCGGCGGCGGTGGAACCGGCATCGGCGGCCGCCTCGCGCAGCGTCGCCAGCAACGCCGCCTCGGCACCCTCGGTCAGCATCGAAGGCTCGACCGACAGTGCAGCCGCGATATCGACCAGCAGTTTACCGCCGATTCTGCGCCGGTTGTGCTCGATCAGGTTGAGATAGGAGGCGGAAATATCCACCTTGCGGGCCAAGTCGGCCTGCCTGAGGCCGGTCATCAGCCGCCGCTCGCGGATTCGACTGCCCGTCAATGTGTCGCGTGCCATGGTATCCCGTTCCCGGAATGTGAATAAAAATCAACGGGTTTCTGCGGCGCGACATAAGGTTTTTTACATCACCCCCAGAATCCGTGTTGAGAGATTTACAGAATTTTCTTTCGGTTTAAAGGGGTTATTGCGTAATTTTCCAATCCCCCACCATACTGCTTTTGCACACATGTGCCTGCGCATCGCGGAAGAGGAGCCGCCGCGCACGCAATCTTTTGGGAGGAAAACATGTCCAAGAACCAAGTCACGCGTCGGGGCGTGCTCAAGACCGGTGCGGTTGCCGGGGCCGGTGTGGCCCTGCCGACGATCTTCACCGCCTCTTCGGCCGCCGCTTATACCAACGAACCCACCGGTGGCACCGTCACCCTGGGTTTCAACGTGCCCCAAACCGGCCCCTATGCGGATGAAGGCAATGACGAATTGCTGGCCCAGCAGCTGGCGGTCGAGCATCTGAACGGGATGGGCGACGGCGGATGCCTGAACACCTTCACCTCGAAGGCACTCAAGGGCAACGGCATCCTGGGTAAGAAGGTCCAGTTCGTGACCGGCGACACCCAGACCAAGTCGGACGCCGCCCGCGCATCGGCCAAGTCGATGATCGAAAAGGACGGCGCCATCATGATCAACGGCGGCTCGTCCTCGGGCGTGGCCGTGGCCGTGCAGGGCCTGTGCCAGGATGCCGGCGTGATCTTCATGGCCGGCCTGACCCATGCCAACGACACCACAGGCAAGGACCGCAAGGCCAATGGCTTCCGCCATTTCTTCAACGCCTACATGTCGGGTGCCGCGCTGGCGCCGGTGCTGGCCAAGGAGATGGGCGCAGATCGCCGCGCCTATCACCTGACCGCCGACTACAACTGGGGCTGGACCCAGGAAGAGTCGATCGTGGCCTCGACCGAGGCACTGGGCTGGGAAACCGTGAACACGGTCAAGACCCCGCTTGCCTCGACCGATTTCTCGTCCTACATCGCGCCGGTCCTGAACTCGGGCGCCGACGTGCTGGTTCTGAACCACTATGGCGGCAACATGGTCAACTCGCTGACCAACGCCATCCAGTTCGGCCTGCTGGACAAGGTCGCCAACGGCAAGGACTTCAAGATCGTCGTGCCGCTCTATTCGGAACTGATGGCCGCCGGTGCCGGCGACAACATCAAGGGCGTTCTGGGCTCGATGAACTACAACTGGCAGCTCGACAATGAGGGCTCGCGCGCCTTCGTCAAATCGTTCGGCGAGAAATACGGCAAGCCGCCGTCGAACTCGGCCCAGACCTGCTATGCTCAGGTTCTGCTTTATGCCGATGCCTGCGAGCGGGCCGGAACCTTCAACCCCTGCGGTGTGGTCGAGGCGCTGGAAGGCTTCGAATTCGACGGACTGGGCAACGGTAAGACGCTTTATCGCGCCGAAGACCATCAGTGCTTCAAGGACGTTCTGGTGGTGCGCGGTGCGCAGAACCCGACCAACGCCTATGACACGCTGGAAATCGTCGAGGTCACCCCGGTCGAGCAGGTCATGTATCCGCCGAACCACCCGATGTTCGGTGGCGACGAGGCCACGCTAGGTCAGTGCAACCCGGGCGCCTGATCAGGCAACCGGACCTTTCGACGACAAGTCTTGAAATGTCGTGACCTTGCTCTTCCCGATCACGCATCGGGAAGAGCAATCAGTACCAGCCAAGGGTGGGGACGATGGACGCAATCCTGCTGCAAATTCTAAACGGGCTCGACAAGGGCTCTGCCTATGCGCTGATTGCGCTGGGCCTGACGCTGATCTTCGGGACACTGGGCGTCGTCAACTTCGCCCATGGTGCGCTGTTCATGATCGGGGCGTTTTGCGCCGTCATGCTGCAGCGCATTCTCAACCTGAGCTTTCAGACCATCGATGAAACACAGAAGGATTTCCTCGGCAATCCTCTGAAAGTCGATACGCCCTATGTTCATTCCTGGTTCGGGCCCGAGACCGGCGCCGCGATCATCGACTGGTCGGTGCCGCTGGCAGTCATTTTCGCCATCCCGATCATGCTGTTCATCGGCTATGCGATGGAACGTGGGCTGATCAAGCATTTCTACAAGCGCCCCCATGCCGACCAGATCCTGGTGACCTTTGGCCTGGCCATCGTGTTGCAGGAGATCATCAAGTATTTCTTCGGCGCCAACCCGATCCAGACGCCGGAACCCTCGGCGCTCAAGGGCTCGCTCGACATCGGGCTGATGCTGGGCTTTGATCCGAACGCAATCATCTATCCGATCTGGCGCCTCGTCTATTTCGCTTTTGCAGCGGTGATCATCGGCGGCGTCTTTGCCTTTCTGCAATTTACCACATTCGGCATGGTGGTGCGCGCAGGCATGGCGGATCGCGAGACCGTGGGCCTGTTGGGCATCAATATCGACAAGCGGTTCACCATCATGTTCGGCATCGCCGCCGGTGTCGCCGGTTTGGCGGGCGTCATGTACGGGCCGCTCAACCCGCCCAACTATCACATGGGGATGGATTTCCTGGTGCTCAGCTTCGTCGTCGTCGTGGTCGGCGGCATGGGCAGCCTGCCGGGCGCGGTCGCTGCCGGGTTCCTGCTGGGTGTGCTGGAAAGCTTTGCCTCGACCACCTGGGCCACCACCACCATCCCGGGCATCAACCAGATCATCATCTATCTGGTCGCAATCATCATTCTGCTGACCCGTCCTCGGGGCCTGTTGGGCCGCAAGGGCGTGATGGAGGACTAACCCATGCTGGGACTGGACAAGAAAGACACCTCGCTTCTGATCATCGTGGCGATCCTCACCCTGCTGGCGCCGTTCATCCTGAACCCCTTCCCGACCGGAAGCGCCATGGCGCAGTTCAACGCGGGCTATCCCGACCTGATGCAGCGGTTCGTGATCTTCGGCATCTTCGCGATCGGCTTCAACATCCTGTTCGGCCTGACCGGCTATCTCAGCTTTGGTCACGCGGCCTTCCTGGGCGTCGGCTCCTACTCGGCCGTGTGGATGTTCAAGCTGCTCAGCTACAACGTGATCCCGGCCATCGCGCTGAGTGTCGTCGTGGCCGCGCTGTTCGCGCTGCTGATCGGTTATGTCAGCCTGCGACGCTCGGGCATCTACTTCTCGATCCTGACACTGGCCTTTGCGCAGATGAGTTTTGCGCTGGCCTATTCGGTGCTGTCGAACCCCAAGTTCAACCTGACCAACGGGGAAACCGGTCTTCAGGTCTATGCCGACGACCCGCAGATCTTCCACCGTGACAGCCTGCCCGACATGCCGCATCTGTTTGGCCTGTCAATGCGCTCGACCTACAAGCTCGACCTCGGCGCCTGGAGCTTCGATTTCAACGCGGGCTATTACCTGTGCGCAGTGATCATGATGGTCATGTTCTACCTGGCCATCCGCATCTTTCGCTCGCCCTTTGGCATGATGCTGCGGGCGGTGAAGTCGAACCAGCAGCGCATGAACTATACCGGTCTCAATCCGCGGCCCTACACCCTGGCGGCCTTCGTCATCTCGGGCATGTATGCCGGTCTGGCCGGAGGCCTGATGGCGGCGATGGATCCGCTGGCGGGCGCAGAGCGGATGCAGTGGACCGCAAGCGGCGAGGTGGTGCTGATGACCATCCTCGGCGGTGCGGGAACCCTGATCGGGCCGGTTCTGGGCGCGGGCTTCATCAAGTATTTCGAGAACATCTTCTCGAAGATCAACGACACGATCCTGCACCAGTGGTTCAGCTTCCTGCCCGACGGGATCGAGGATTTCATGGTCTTTATCGTGCACCCGTTCATCGGCAAGGGCTGGCACCTGACGCTGGGCATCCTGTTCATGCTGGTGGTGATTTTCCTGCCCGGTGGCCTTGTGGAAGGCGGCCAGAGGCTGGGCAACTGGCTGCGCAACCGGGGCAAGCGCTCGGGTGAGGCCAAGACCAAGCACGAGCCTGCGGAATAAGGAGCCGGAACCATGGGAATTCTCGAAGTCAAGAATGTGGGCAAGCGGTTCGGTGGCCTTCAGGCGCTGTCCGATGTCAACCTGAGCGTGGCCGAAAACACCGTTCACGCGATCATCGGGCCAAATGGCGCGGGCAAGTCCACCTTGCTCAACTGCCTGGTCGGCAAGCTGATCCCGGACAGTGGCAGCGTCATGTTCGACGGTCAGTCGGTTCTGGGGCGCGCGCCCTTTGAGATCAACCAGATGGGTATCAGCCGCGTGTTCCAGACACCCGAGATCTTTGGCGATCTGACGGTGCTGGAAAACATGATGATCCCCTGTTTTGCCCGCCGCGACGGGGCGTTCGAACTGAACGCCCTGCCCTCGGTCGGCAGTCAGAAGGATGTCGTAGAACAGGCCATGCACATGCTGGAAGAGATGCGGATGGCCGACAAGCGCCACATGCACGCGGCCTCGATGTCGCGCGGCGACAAGCGGCGGCTGGAAATCGGTATGTGCCTGAGCCAGCAGCCCCGCCTGCTGCTGCTGGATGAACCGACCGCGGGCATGGCACGGGCCGATACCAACAACACCATCGACCTGCTCAAGCAGATCAAACAGGAGCGCGACATCACCATCGCCATCATCGAACATGACATGCATGTGGTGTTCAGCTTGGCCGAGCGGATCACCGTTCTGGCCCAGGGCACGCCCCTGGTCGAGGACACGCCGGAAAACATCAAGGGTCATCCGAAGGTGCGCGAAGCCTATCTGGGCGAAAGTGCGTAAGGGAGTGCGTCACTCATCCCGAAAAGCGGGAACCGGTTTTCGGACAAGATGAGTGAGAAAGGATAAACGATGAATGTAAAACCCGATTTCTCCAAGAACGCCAACCAGGCCACCACGGCGCCCGCCTTCCTGTCGGTCTGGGACATGCACGCCTATTACGGCGAGAGCTATATCGTGCAGGGCGTGAACTTCAACGTGCACGAGGGGGAGATCCTCGCCCTGCTGGGGCGAAACGGGGCGGGCAAGACCTCGACCCTGCGCTCGATCGCGCGCACTGGCTCGCCCCTGGTGACCCATGGCGAGATCTGGCTGGACCATCAACCACTGCACAAAATGGCCAGCTACGAGGCCGCGCAGGCCGGGTTGGGCCTCGTGCCCGAGGATCGACGGATCATCCCCGGACTGACGGTCGAAGAGAACCTGCAACTGGCCCAGATCGCGCCGCCGATCGGCTGGTCGATCGACCGGCTCTACGACCTGTTCCCACGCCTGGGTGAGCGGCGCAAGCAAGAGGGAGTGACGCTTTCGGGCGGCGAACAGCAGATGCTGGCCATTGCCCGCGCGCTGGCCCGCGACATCAAGGTTCTGTTGCTCGACGAACCCTATGAGGGGCTGGCGCCAGTCATCGTGGACGAGATCGAAAAGACCCTTATCCACATCAAGGAACAGGGTATGACCACGATCATCGTCGAACAGAACGCGGTGCGGGCGCTGGAATTGGCCGACCGCGCTGTGATCCTGGATACCGGCACGATCGTCTTCGACGGCAGCGCCGCCGAAGTGCTCGGTAACGCCGAACTGCGCGCCGAGTATCTGGCGATCTAACTTCACACTCCCCGTCGTGCAGGGCTATCAGCCCCTGCCGATACCTTGAGACCGGCCCTGAAGGGCCGGTTCTTTTTTGCCTTGCAGAAACCGTTTTCCGACACGGAAAACGGCCAGGAAAAGATCTTTTCCTGGTCGGAAATTCCCAATTTCCGACCCTTGCCCGAAAGGTCCGCGCCTGCCTAAATGAGCGCATGAAAATATGTGCGATCACCATGGTTTACCGCGATCACTGGGCGCTGGGTCAATGGTACCGGCACTTTGCACGCCAATTGGGCGCCGAGCATCTTTACGTCGTGGCCCATGGCGCCGACCCCGAGATTGCCCGCATCTGTCCCGGCGCCAGCATCCTGACCATCCCACGCGACGATCTCAGCCGGTTCGACACCCGCCGGGGCGACATGCTCAACGCCTTTCAGAACGGGCTGAACCAGATTTACGACTGGGTGATCCGCACCGACGCGGATGAGCTGATCTGCCTCGATCCCGCCCGTTTCGACAGTTTTACCGATTTCTTCGCCCGCCAGCGCCGCAGCGCCGTCTTTGCGCTGGGCCTGAACCTGGGCGAACGGGCCGAGGACGCCACGTTGCAAGGGGATGAACCGGTCCTGAACCATCGCCAGAGCGCGGTCTTTACCGGCAATTACTCCAAGGCCTGGGCGGTGCGCAACAGGATCGGTCTCAAGGCGCACGGGGTGCAGCTGCGACCGGCACGGGTCGAGAGCTTCCCCTTCATCATGCCGCGCGGTGTCTATCTCGTGCATCTGAAATACGCCAACAGCGCCGCACTGGCGCGTGCTGCGGAACACCGGCGAGAGGTGGCCGACCAGCCGGGCCTGGGTAATCCTGGCCAGGCCTGGCTCAACCCCGGCACCGACAGCCGCCGCTTCTTCAAACAGTTCGAGGCGCTGCCGGAGTTGCCATGGGAAGAGGCCGAGCCGCGCGCCTATGCCGATATCTCGGCGGAACCTGTCCGCGAGACAGGTCCCGGCGTGGTACGCGCGCGCCGGGACACGCCGCGCATCCGCACCCGCCTGCCTGACTGGTTCAGCGCGCTCTGATCTATTGCGCGGTCCAGCCGCCATCCACCGGGATCGCGGCCCCGGTCACGTTATGGGCGGTGAGGGCGCAAAGCCACAGCGCCAGCGCCCCGATCTCTGCCGGGTCCGAGGCCCGGCGCGAGGGCTGTTTCTCGGCCATCAGATCGGCCATAGCCGCCTCGCGATCGGCGCCTAGCGCCGCCATCCGCGCGGCGATCTGCGGCTCGAGAATGGCGGTTTCGGTCCAACCCGGACAGATGCAATTCACGGTCACGCCGCCCCGGCCCCGATCACCAAGCGCCGCATATTCCAGCGCCGCCACTTTGCTCAGCCCGATCAGCCCGTGCTTGGCCGCCACATAGGGCGCCTTCTCGACCGAGCCCACCAGACCGTGCACCGAGGCGATGTTGATCACCCGGCCATAGCCGCGCTCGGCCATGGCGGGCATGGCGGCCTGCATGGTGTAGAAGGCGGCGCTCAGATTGACGGACAGGATCGTCTCCCAGGTCTCGCCCGCCATCTGGGCCAGCGGCCCGGTGCGCTGGATACCGGCATTGTTGACCAGGATATCGGCGCCACCCCAATGGGCCACCTCGCGCATCAGCGTGGCGATCTGGCCAGGGTCGCGCAGGTCGCCGGCAAAGAACCGCGCCTCGGGCGCGCCCGCCGCGCGCATCGCAGCACAGGCCGCCTCGGCCTCACCCGCGTCGGCCAGCCCGTGCACCGCGATGCGGGCACCGGCCCCCGCCAACACCTTGGCAATCGCCAGCCCGATGCCCTGGACCGAGCCGGTCACCAGCGCCGTTTTTCCACTCAGATCGGTCATCCCTCGTCCTCCAGCATCCGGCGCAGTTCGGTCTTGAGAACCTTGCCGTAATTGTTCTTGGGCAGCTCCGGCAGCCAGCGATAGTGTTTAGGCCGCTTGAACCGCGCGATATTTCGGGTGCAGAGCGCGTCAAGCTCTGCCGCCTCGGCCTCACCCACCACAAAGGCCACCACCTCCTCGCCCCAGTCCGGATGGGGCCGGCCCACGACCGAGGCCTCGCGCACGCGCGGGTGGGTCAGCACGACCTCCTCGACCTCGCGGGGATAGATGTTCGATCCACCCGAGATGATCAGATCCTTGGAGCGGTCCTGAAGCGTCAGATACCCATCCGCGTCCAGAAACCCCATGTCTCCGGTCATTAACCAGCCGTCGCGCAAAGCCTTGGCACTTGCCAGCGGGTTGCGCCAGTACCCCGGCATCACCACGTCGCCGCGCACCATCACCTCGCCGGTCTGGCCCGGCGGCAGCGGCGCGCCATCCCCATCCCCGATGCGCAACTGGACCGGGGATTGCGCGCGCCCGACGCTGGCCAGCCGCGCCTGCCAGCGCGGGTGGTTACGGTCGGTCACGTCATGGCGCGACAGGGCGGTGATGCCCATCGGGCATTCGCCCTGACCATAGATCTGTACAAAGATCGGCCCGAAATGGTCGACCGCCTCGACGATATCGGCTAGATACATCGGCCCACCCGCATAGACCACGGTGCGCAGCCCCTCGCCGGTTTCTCCGCTGGCACGGGCCTGCTCGGTCATCCGCTTGACCATTGTGGGCGCTGCAAACATCTGCACCCGGCTGAAATGGCGCGCCAGATCGAAGATCTCATCCGGCTCGAACCCGCCCGAGGCCGGACAGACATGGCGGGCCCCGCGCAGCACATGCACCATGTTATAGAGCCCGGCGCCATGGCTCATTGGGGCGGCATAAAGCACCGTATCCTCGGGCGTGACCGGGTCAACATCCACCGGATAGGCGAGCGAGACCGCCATCAGCATGCGGTGGGTGATCATCACTCCCTTGGGCCTGCCCGTGGTGCCGGAGGTGTAAAACAGCCAGGCCAGATCGGTGGGATCACACTGGGCGGGCTCCGCGACCGGGTCGGCGGCAAGGATCACGGCCAGCCCGGCCGCGCCCGTCTCGACAATGCGGCCCGGCGCCTGGGCCTCGTACAGGGCGGCGGCCAGATCGGGCGTGGCAAAGGTGATCGTGGTTTCGGAATCGGCAAGGATATAGGCCGCCTCGCGCCCGTGCAGCTTGGCATTGATCGGCACCGCGGCGGCTCCGGCATACCAGATGCCATAGAGCAGGATCAGGTACTCGGGACAGTTCGCCATGAAAAGCGCGACCCTGTCGCCGGGCGCCACCCCCTGCCCCCGCAGCCAGCCCGCCACCCGCGCTGCGCGCTTGTGAAACTCCGCATAGTCGGCCACCAGATCGCGCCCGAGATAGAGCGCCGGGCGGTCGCCGCCCGCCTGCGCCTGCCGCGCCAGCCAGAGGCCGATATTCATGCCTTGACCGGTTCAAGGATCGAGGCGTAATTGGCCACCCCCGATCCCCCCATGTTGAAGACCAGCCCCAGTTCGGCGCCCGGATGCTGCATCGCATCCGCCTGCCCCAGAACCTGGCGCGCGATCAGGGCATGCATGGATACGCCCGTGGCCCCGACCGGATGCCCCTTGGCCTTGAGTCCGCCGGACAGGTTTACCGGCAGCCGCCCGCCCGCATGGACGACACCGCCCTCCAGCAGGTCAGCCGCATGGCCATGGGCAGCCAGTCCCATCGCCTCGTAGATCAGCAACTCGGCGATGGTGAAACAGTCATGAACCTCGGCCACGTCGATATCGCTGACGGTGACGCCAGCCCGGTCATAGGCCCGGTGGATCGCCCGGCGCGGTCCCTCGAAGGCCAGCAGATCGCGCTGCGACATCGGCATGATGTCATTCACATGCGCCACGCCGCGCAGCCGCGCGGCCTTGGCCACGTCACCCAGCATATCGTCGGCCACCAGCACGAGCGCCGCCGCCCCGTCCGAGACCAGCGAACAGTCGGTCTTTTTCAGCGGCGCGGCGATGATCGGGTTGCGATCGGACACCTCGGCGCAGAACGCCTCGTCCAGCGGTTTTTGCAACTGCGCCAGCGGGTTGTTGACCGAATTGCCATGGTTCTTGGCGGCAATCCGGGCCAGCGCCCGGCTTTGATCGCCGTAACGGTCGAAATAGGCCTGCGCGAACATGGCAAAGACGCCGGGAAAGGACAGGCCCGCCTCTTCCTTTTGATACGCCGCATGGCCAAGGGCCGCGGCCACCTCTGCCGTGGGCAGATGGGTCATCTTTTCCACCCCGATCACCAGCGCCACCCGCGCCTCGCCCGACAGGATCGCCTGACGCGCGGCAAACACCGCCGCCGAGCCCGAGGCGCAGGCGTTTTCCAGCCGGGTCGCGGGCTTGAAACGCAGGGCGGGGTCGATGCTCATCGCCAGCGAGGACGGAAAGCCGTCCCCCACCAGACCGGCATTGAAATGCCCGACCCAGATGCCATCGACCGCCTCGGCGCCCAGCCCGGCATCGGCCAATGCCTCGTGCCCGGCGGCGGTGATCATGTCCTCGACCGACATGTCGGTCAGCTTGCCGAATTTGGTATGCCCCCAGCCCGCGATGGAAACCATGGTCCGTCCTCCCCAAAAGATCTGTGGCAAATCCTGCCAAGACGCAGCTTTCGCTTCAATTCCGTAGAAATACCCGTCACCATACGCGGCATGAGTGACCCCGGCTTCGAATATGCGCCTATCGGTCTGGTAGAGCTGGAAAACCGCGTCATCCGGCGCTGCAACCTGCATTTTGCCAGCATGTTCGGCGGACAGGAAAGCGACTATCGCGACATGCCGCTGCTCAGGCTCTATCCCAGTCACGAGGATTTCGAGCGCATCGGCAAGCGTGGCCTGCAGGTCATGCGCGAAACCGGCTATTACACCGACGAACGCATCATGCGCCGCCGCGATGGCGATCTGTTCTGGTGCCGGGCGCGTGGCAAGTCGCTGACGCCCGACGACCCGTTCCGCCACGGGATCTGGAGCTTTGCCGACATCTCGGAAGAGCGCCGCGTGGTCGAGCTGACCCCGCGCGAACGCGAGGTGGCGCTGCTGACCTGCCGGGGCCTGTCGGCCAAGGAGGTGGGCGCGGAACTGGGACTCAGTTATCGCACTATCGAGGCGCATCGCGCCCGGCTGCTGGAAAAATTCGGCGCCCGAAAGCTGCCGGAACTGGTGGCGAAACTCTCCGGGATGCCGCTTTGATCGCAATTTCCTCGCAATCGAGCGGCGCAAACCCCATGTTTCCCGATGACAGGGCGCTTTTCATGGCCCGGCGCTTGGCCTATAACGCCGCGTAATTCACGAGCCCGAACACCACAAACGGGCCAAGGGGAACCGTCGAGGACACTCATGACAGACAGCAGACACGAAGCGGATGTGGCATTCATCAAGGCGCTGGCCGAATTGCTGCGGGAAAACGATCTGACCGAAGTGCAGGTCAAGCGTGAATATGGCGAGGAAGACAGCCTGAACGTGCGCGTCAGCCGCGTGTTGCCCGCAGCGGCTCCGGTGCAGGTCGCCGTGCCCGCCGCTGCCCACGCTGCTCCGGCCCCGGCGGCCCCTGCGGCGCCCACTGCTGCGCCGGCCAGCACCGAGGACCCCGCCGCCCATCCGGGCGCCGTGACCTCGCCCATGGTTGGCACCGTCTATCTGCAGGGTGAACCGGGCGCGCCCGCTTTCGTCAGTGTCGGCGCCAGCGTTGCCGAAGGTGACACGCTGCTGATCGTCGAGGCGATGAAGACCATGAACCACATCCACGCCCCGCGCGCGGGCACAGTCAAACGCATCCTGGTGGGAGACGGCGACGCCGTGGAATTCGGCACCCCGCTGGTCATCATCGAATAAGGGCGCCGTCATGTTCGACAAGATCCTGATTGCGAACCGAGGCGAGATCGCCCTGCGTGTGATCCGCGCCGCGCGCGAGATGGGGATCGCCACGGTTGCCGTGCACTCCACCGCCGACAGCGACGCGATGCATGTGCGCATGGCCGACGAATCGGTCTGTATCGGCCCCCCGCCCGGCAGCCAGAGCTATCTCTCGGTGCCCGCGATCATCTCGGCCTGCGAGATCACCGGCGCCCAGGCGATCCATCCCGGCTATGGCTTTCTGTCCGAAAACGCCGGTTTCGTGCAGATTGTCGAAGATCACGGAATCACCTTCATAGGCCCCTCGGCGGAACATATCCGCATCATGGGCGACAAGATCACCGCCAAGGAAACTGCCAAGGAACTGGGTATCCCCGTGGTTCCCGGCTCGGATGGCGGCGTGGCTGATCTGGCCGAGGCGCGCCGGGTCGGCGAGGAGATCGGCTATCCCGTGATCATCAAGGCCACCGCCGGTGGTGGCGGCCGCGGCATGAAGGTTGCCCGCAATGCCAAGGAGATGGAGCACGCCTTCTCCACCGCGCGCTCCGAGGCCAAGGCCGCCTTTGGCAATGACGAAGTCTATATCGAGAAATACCTGACCACGCCGCGCCATATCGAGATCCAGGTGTTTGGCGACGGTAAGGGGAATGCGGTGCATCTGGGCGAGCGCGACTGCTCGCTGCAGCGCCGTCACCAGAAAGTGTTCGAAGAGGCCCCCGGCCCCTGCATCACCCCCGAAGAACGTGCCCGGATCGGCAAGATCTGTGCCGATGCGGTGGCCAAGATCGACTATATCGGCGCCGGTACTGTGGAATTTCTCTATGAGAATGGCGAGTTCTACTTCATCGAGATGAACACCCGCCTTCAGGTGGAGCATCCGGTGACCGAGGGCATCTTTGGCGTCGATCTGGTGCGCGAGCAGATCCGGGTTGCCGCTGGTCTGCCGATGTCCTTTACCCAGGACGATCTGCAGATCAACGGCCACGCGATCGAGGTTCGGATCAACGCCGAGAAACTGCCGAATTTCTCGCCCTGCCCCGGCAAGATCACCGCCTATCACGCGCCCGGCGGTCTGGGCGTGCGGATGGATTCGGCGCTCTATACCGGCTACTCGATCCCGCCCTATTACGACAGCCTGATCGCCAAGCTGATCGTGCAGGGCCGCGACCGGCCCGAGGCGCTGGCCCGCCTGCAACGGGCGCTGAGCGAGCTGATCGTGGACGGGATCGACACCACGGTGCCGCTGTTTCACGCGCTGCTGCAAGAGCCCGACGTCCAGAGCGGCACCTATAACATCCACTGGCTGGAGCGCTGGCTTGCGGAGAACCTGGCCGACTGACTGTGTGGGCCGGGTTTACCCCCCGGTCCCGCACCGCGCACCGGGCGCGGCATGACGCTCGCGCCCGAACTGTTGCTGCATGGCTATTCCATCGGCATCTTCCCCATGGCAGAGCACCGCGACGACCCCGAGGTTTTCTGGGTCGATCCGATCCGGCGCGGCGTCTTTCCCCTGAACGGCTTTCACCTGTCGCGCAGCCTGGCGCGGCGGATGCGACGCGGCGACTATCAGGTCAGCATCGACCGTGATTTCGCAGGCGTGCTGGATGGCTGCGCCGACCGGGCAGAGACTTGGATCAACCCCGAAATCCGCGCCAGCTATCTGGCACTGCACCGCTTGGGTCATGCCCATTCGCTGGAAGTCTGGGACGGCACGCATCTGATCGGCGGCGTCTATGGCGTGGTTCTCGGCGCGGCCTTCTTTGGCGAGAGCATGTTCTCGCGCCGCACTGACGCGTCAAAGATCGCGCTGGCCTATTTGGTCGACAGGCTGCGACAGACCGGGTTCACCCTGTTCGACACCCAGTTCCTGACCGCGCATCTGGCCTCTCTCGGCGCGGTCGAAATCCCGCGCGCCGAATACCGGCGTCGGCTTGAGCGCGCGCTGGAAGGGGCGGCGGATTTCTCGGCCGTGATCGAGCAGAGCCCTCAGGGCGTCATACAGCGGATCACCCAGACATCATAGCGGGAATGGTCCAGCGCGCTCAGCGCCGGGGACGATGCGATCATCCAGCCGTCAAAGATCGCCTGCCGCTGGCCATGCTCCCAGATGGTGAGATAGGCAAAGGCGTCGCCAGTGGGGTTCTCGACCGGATAGCGGCAATCGCCCAGCGCCACGTCCAGCCCGTAGATCTCTGCCGTTTCGCCGTTTCCAACCCGGAAATCTTCGGTCTGGCCACTGACCTTGTCGAGCCCGCGCAACAAGGCCCCGGTGCCCGAGGTCACCTCGTCCGCCGCCAAAAGCGGCGCTGGCAACAGGGTCAGCAGGACCGCGACAAAACGGATCACTCGCCGCTCCCGTCGCCTGCCACAAACTTGACCAGCAGCGAGATCAGGCTGACCGCGCCCTGGGTGTCGTCGATCACGTCGCCCGGTTCGAAATAGAAGGCCGAACCGCCCGGCATGATTTCAAGGAAGTTACCGCCCAGCAGCCCTTCCGACGAGATTACCGCCGCGCTGTCATCAGGGATCTGGATCCCTTGAGTAACGGTGAAACGTGTGTCGGCGCGATAGCTGTCGGGGTTGAGATCGACCCCGGTGACGGTGCCGATCTTGACCCCCGCCAGCCGCACATCGGTGCCCACGGTCACCCCTTCGAGCGAGCGGAACGAGGCCGCCAGTTCGTATCCGCCAGTGCCGCGCGACAGGCCGGTTGCCTGGCTGGCATAAACGCCAAAGGCCAGCGCAGCGGCCAGTACCGCACCGCCGACCAGAACTTCTGTCATGTTGTGGCTGGACATATCCGCCTCTTTATTCCGGGCTCCAGGCCTCGTAATCACGCCGTTCAACCGGCTTGGGCCGGCGCAGAGAACCCGCCGGGACATAGGCCAGAGGTGTGCCGGTCAGGTTCTCCTGATGTGGCTTTTCCCAGGCCTTGTGTGGCAACGGCCGCTCGGTCGGCGGTTCATCCCAGGTCCGGTGCAGCCAGCCGTGCCATTCCGGGTCGATTCGGCTGGCCTCGGCCTCTCCGTTGAAGATCACCCAGCGCTGGCTGTCATCACCATTGCGATAAAAGACGTTTCCCTGCGCGTCCTCGCCTACCTTGGTGCCCTTGCGGGCGGTATAGATCCGGGTGTTCAGCGTGGCACCGTTCCACCAGGTCACGGCGCGCAGCAGGGTGTTCAGGATTCCCATAGGGTACCTCCGAAAATTACTTATCAGCAGATATGACCGATGCGCGCGCCAAGGTCCAGAGGCCAGCCCCGCGACAGGCCCACGCAGCCGTTATTGTGGCAACAAGGCCGTGACTTCGATCTCGATCCGGTATTTGGGGTCGATCAACCCGCATTCGATCATCGTCGCCGCCGGCGGATTTGCGCCAAAAGTCTCGGCCAGGATCGGCCAGCAGGGCTCGAATTCTGCCGCTTCGGGCAGATAGTAGTTCACCCGCACCACATCGGCGAATCCCGCGCCGGCCTCTTTCAGCGCCGCGCCGATGACTTCCAGCGCGGAACGGCACTGTGCCACCACATCATCACCTTGCCCCACGGTTCCTGCCACATGGACAAAACCGCCCGCCACTACCGCGCGACAATAGCCGATCTTCGCCTCGAACGCGCCGCCCGATGAAATCCGTCTGATACGCAACTTTGCTTTCCCTACCTGAGCGCCATGCACCGACATGGTGCTTTCCTCTTGCTGAAAAATATCCCGGGGGAGTCACCGCAGGTGACGGGGGCAGCGCCCCCTTGTCCCCCCTCAACACAAAACGGCGCGGAAGCACCGCGCCGTCCTATCCGCTCATCCCCGGCTTTCAGCCGGCGCTTGCCGATCCCTTTTCGTTTTCGGCATAGATCAACAGCGGCTGCGCATCCGAGGTCACTGCCTCTTCGTTCACCACCACCTTGGTCACGTCGTTCATGCTGGGCAGATCGAACATGGTATCCAGCAGGATATCCTCCATGATCGAGCGCAGGCCGCGCGCGCCGGTCTTCCTTTCGATGGCGCGCTTGGCGATCGCCTTCAGCGCGTCGTCGGTGAAATCCAGCTCGGTATCTTCCAGCTCGAACAGGCGCTGATACTGCTTTACCAATGCGTTCTTGGGTTTGGTCAGGATGGTGACCAGTGCATCCTCGTCCAGATCCTCAAGCGTCGCCAGAACCGGCAGACGGCCAACGAATTCCGGTATCAGGCCGAACTTCAACAGGTCCTCGGGCTCCAGCTCGGTAAAGAGCTCCCCCACTCCGCGCTCGTCACTGGCGCGCACATCGGCGCCAAAGCCCATGGCGCTGCCCTTGCCACGCTGCGCGATGATCTTGTCGAGACCTGCAAAGGCCCCGCCACAGATGAACAGGATATTGGTGGTATCCACCTGCAGAAATTCCTGCTGCGGATGTTTGCGCCCGCCCTGCGGCGGCACGCTGGCCACGGTGCCTTCCATCAGCTTCAAGAGCGCCTGTTGAACCCCCTCGCCCGACACGTCGCGGGTGATCGAGGGGTTTTCCGACTTGCGGGTGATCTTGTCGACCTCGTCGATATAGACGATGCCGCGCTGGGCGCGTTCGACATTGTATTCGCTGGCCTGCAACAGCTTGAGGATGATGTTCTCCACATCCTCGCCCACGTAACCGGCCTCGGTCAGGGTGGTTGCATCGGCCATGGTAAAAGGCACGTCCAGAATGCGTGCCAGCGTCTGCGCCAGCAGCGTCTTGCCGCAGCCGGTCGGGCCGATCAGCAGGATGTTCGATTTGGCCAGTTCGATATCGTTTCCGGCCTTCTGGGCGTGGTTCAGACGCTTGTAATGGTTGTGCACGGCAACCGAGAGCACCCTCTTGGCGGTGGACTGGCCGATCACATAGTCATCCAGCACGTCACAGATATCGCGCGGCGTCGGTACCCCGTCCGAAGATTTCAGGCTGCTGCTTTTGGTCTCTTCGCGGATGATGTCCATGCACAGCTCGACACATTCGTCGCAGATGAACACCGTCGGACCTGCGATCAGTTTGCGCACCTCGTGCTGGCTCTTGCCGCAGAAGCTGCAGTAAAGCGTGTTCTTGCTGTCACCGCCTGAATTCGTCGCCATGGTCACCCTTTCCGGCCTTCGTCCCGGCGCCCCGCTCCGCGCGGACGGGAGGCCGATTTGTTCATGAAGCTTAGGCCAGCATACCGGCCGCTACAATGTCAAACTTCCCGGTGCGCGGGGTTGTCCGTGCACCACCTGCCGATCAGGCGTCGTCGCCCTTGCTGCGACTTTCGACGATCTCGTCGATATGACCCCATTCCTTGGCCTCTTCCGGCGACATGAAATTGTCGCGGTCCAGCGCCTTTTCAACGGCTTTCTTGGTCTGGCCGGTGTGCTTGACATAGATGTCATAGAGCCGGTCCTTGAGTTTCTGGGTCTCGGCGGCATGGATCATGATGTCGCTGGCCTGACCCTGATACCCGCCCGAGGGCTGGTGCACCATGATACGGCTGTTGGGAAGCGAGAAACGCATCCCCTTTTCACCGCCGGCCAGCAGGACCGACCCCATCGAAGCCGCCTGGCCGATCACCAGGGTCGAGCATTTCGGCTTGATATACTGCATGGTGTCATAGATCGACAGGCCGCTGGTCACCACGCCGCCGGGGCTGTTGATGTAGATCGAGATCTCCTTGTTCGGATTCTCGGCCTCCAGATGCAGCAGCTGGGCCACGATCAGGTGGCTCATCCCGTCATGAATCGGGCCGTTGATGAAGATGATCCGCTCCTTCAGCAGGCGCGAGAAGATGTCATAGGCGCGCTCGCCCCGGCTGGTCTGTTCGACCACCATGGGGACAAGGGTATTCATATAGGTATCGACGGGATCGAACATCTGGGACCTGCCTGCTCTTAGCGTTGGTTCGGGACATTACCCGAGGAGGGTTACACGAGTCTTAGTGTCGCCTTGGAGGGGCTGCAAGGGCCGGAGGCGATTTCGTTTGCCGCAGACACGCGCGGCGGCATGACGCAAATCGGCAACAATGCGACGCATATTGACCTTGCGCCGGGCAAGCCGCACGGTACGGGCATGTAACCCGTCGGAGCCCTTGCCCGCTCCTTCCCGATCAGAGCGCCATGACCCAGACCCCCTTCGTTTCCAAAGCAGCCTCCGCCTCGGTTTCGCTTAACTATGACGGGCCGTCGCAGGATTTCCGCTTTCTGTTGCTGCCCAAGGCGACGATGCTGGCAGTGGCCGCGGCCATCGAACCCCTGCGCATCGCCAACCAGCTGACCAAGAAGCAGCTATATACCTGGCATACGATGACCGAGAACGGTGCGCCGGTCACCTGTTCCAACGGGCTGCGCATCACCCCGGATCAGGCACTGGCGCCGCTGCCGCCCGAGGCGATGGGTTTTGTCTGCGCCGGGGTCGAACCGGAGAAAAGCTATTCACCCGCCGTTCTGGCCTGGCTGAGGCGGGAATATCGCCATGGCAGCGCCCTGGGCGGCATCTGTACCGGCGCCTTTGCCCTGGCCCGGGCGGGGCTGCTGGAGGGGCGCCGTTTCACCCTGCATTGGGAAAACCAGCCCGGCTTTGCCGAGGCCTTTCCGGACCTGACCCCGACCCCGAACATCTACGAGCTGGACGGGCGGGTCACCACCTGCGGCGGCGGCAACACCGCCATCGACATGATGCTGGCGCTGATCGAAAAGCAGCACGGGCCCAAGCTGGCCATCGTGGTGGCCGATATGTGCATCCACATGCGCTCGGGCCGGCAATCGCCGCAGCGCTCGGCGCGGTCGGTGGCGATCGGCAGCCGCAACCCCGCGCTGCTCAAGGCGATCGAGCTGATGGAGGCGGAACTTGAGGAGCCGCTGACCAACGACGATCTGTGCGACCGGCTGGGCATCTCGCGCCGCCAGCTGGAGCGGTTGTTCAAACGCTACCTGGATCAGGGACCGATGGCGTTTTACCTCAACCTGAGGATCGAGCGCGCGTTCATCTTTCTGAACGAGACCAACATGACCGTGGCCGAGATCGCGGCCGCCACCGGCTTTGCCAATACCAGCCACCTGTCACGGCAGTTCCGCGCCCGTTACGGCGCCTCGCCGCATTCCTTCCGCAAGGCGTGGTCCTGAGCGGACCACGCCCCATGCGGCCGTTTAGCCAAACATGTCCGAGGTGATGCCGGCATACCAGCCGATGCTTTCCTCGTAAGTGGCCTGGCGCAGTTCGGCGCTTTCGCCGGTGGCACTGATAAAGCCGTCGACCTTGGCGATCTTCTCGTCCGTCGCCTCGTAGGTGGCGCCGACCTTGACCCCGTCATCGGTGCCAATCAGCGACCAGCAGGTGTTCGAGAACTTGGCCGGGAACATCTTGGAGCCGGTCAGCGCCGCGCGCACTGCCATTGCCGCCACCTTGGCCTGGCTGTTGGCCGAGAAGCCAGATTTCGGCATGTCGCCCTGGTTGGTGGCGTCGCCCAGCACGTGGATGTTCTCGTCCATCCGGCTTTGCATCGTATGGCCGATGACCGGCGCCCAGTTGCCTTCGTTGATGCCCGCGATTTCGCAGATGCGGCCCGCCTTCATCGCCGGGATCACGTTGCAGACATCGACCTTGGTCTCTTCGCCGTCGATGGTGACGGTCATCGCGTCGGGATCGACCGATACGTCGCCACCACCGAAATCCGGACCGATCCAGTCGACCATGCCCGAATAGTGGGTGTTCCAGCCTTCCTGGAACAGCGCCATTTTCGAGAATTTCGGCTTGGGATCGGCCACGATGATCTTGGCGGTCGGGTTTTTCTGTTTCAGCACATGCGCCACCATCGAAACCCGCTCGTAAGGTCCCGGCGGGCAGCGATAGGGGTTGGGCGGGGCCACCATGGCGAAGGTGCCGCCTTCGGGCATCGCCTCGATCTGCGCCTTGAGCAGTTCCGACTGCGACCCGGCCTTGTAGGCATGGGGCATCTTGTTCTGGGCACTGACGTCCCACCCCTCGACCGCGCCATCGACAAAGTCGATGCCGGGGCTCAGGATCAGCCGGTCATAAGGCAGCACGCCGCCCCCTGCCAGGCTGACGGTGCGCGCGTCACGGTCGATGCCGACAGCCCAGTCATGCACCACGTTGATGCCGTATTCGCTGGCCAGCTTGCCATAGGAATGGGCGATGCTCGACAGTTCGCGAAAGCCGCCGATATAGAGGTTCGAGAAGAAGCAGGTGTAATAGCTGCGGGTCGGTTCCACCAGGGTCACGTCGATGGCCCCATCGGCCCCCTTGGCGATATAGCGCGCCGCGGTTGCACCGCCAGCACCGCCGCCCACGACCACGACACGGGGTTTGCCCGCGCCCAGCACGACCGGCGCCTGAAGCGCCGCCGCCGCCGCGACACCGGTGCCCAGGAATGTCCGTCTGTTCAAAGTCATCTGGTTTCCTCCTCCAAAAAACAAATGAGCGCCGGACCTTACTCCAGCGCTTCGAAATAGGCGGCCAGCGCCGCGATCTCCTCATCTGACAGCCGCCCGGCCATCATCTGCATCACCGGGTGTGGCCTGATCTTCTGTTTATAGGCATGCATGGCCAGAACGAAATCCTCGGCCAGCCAGCCGGTGATCACCGGAATGCCGTTATAGTCGCCATCGGTCTGGTGGCAGGTGGTGCATTCGGTGGACAGATATTCACCATATTCGGGATCGCCCACCATGGCCAGCACCTCGGGTGCCAGTTCCACATCCTGTTTCAGCGCGGTGGGCGCTGCTTCGGGGATGTTCTGGGGACTGGCCGAGAACCGGCGCAGATAGGCCAGGATGTCGCCCCGGTCCTGCGCGTCAGGCAGGCCCGCAAACTCCATGTTGGTGCCCGAAACCAATGTCTTGGGATTGCTCAGATAGGCGTCGAGATGTTCGAGATCCCAGACCATCCCGTCGCGACGCGCGCGCAGGATGCCCGGGGAATAGTCGAAATCCTCGAACTGGGCGACCTTGCGGTCGAAGATGCCGTTCAGATGCGGCCCGGTGCCATGCTCGGCCCCCTCGCCCACCTGGTGGCAGCTGGCGCAGACCTGAAACAGCCCCTCCCCGCGCGCGGCATCACCGATATCGCGCGCAGTTTCGTCGGCACGGGCCGCCCCCGTCAGGGCGGCCCCGGCCAGTATCGCTCCTCCGAGCCAGCGCATCGCTTACTCGAAACTCTTCAGGTATTCGATGACGGCGGCGATATCGTCCTCCTTCTTCAGCCCGGCAAAGGACATCTTGGTCCCCTTCATATAGGCCTTGGGTTTGGCGAGGAAGGCGGCGAGTTCGTCCTCGGTCCAGACCAGCCCGCCTTCGCCAGCGGCCTGCATCGGCTTGGAATACTTGAACCCGTCAACCGCACCGGCAGCATGTCCAACGATACCGTTGAGCATGGGACCGGTCTTGTTCTTGGCACCCTCGCCGACTTGGTGGCAGGCCTTGCACTTCTTGAAGGCCTTTTCCCCCGCTGCCACCAGCTCGGGATCAAGCGCCGCCTCTTCCACCGGCGCAGGTTCCGCCGCCGTTTCGGTTGCTGCCGCTTCGGTGACAGTGGCCGCTTCCTCGGGCTCTGCCGCGGCCGCGTCGTCCCCGCCCGTATCCGGCGTCACGTCCAGTACTCTGGCGCGCATGGTGATCTCGACCGTGTCCTTGCAGTTTTCCATGCAGGGCTCGGCGGTCCAGAAATGCGCTTCGGACGTTTCGCGGTCATCGATGATGAACCCATCGGCATTGGGCAGTTCGACCTCGGCGAAATTCTCGTTCGAGAGCACGAAATCGTCATCCACCAGATCGTTGGAATAGAGGATATAAGCCACGATCGCATAGACGTCGTCCGGGCTGAGCGACTGCGCGTTCCCAAAGGGCATCGAGCGGTTCACATAGTCCCAGGCGGTGGACAGGTGCGGCCAGTAGGAGCCTACGGTCTTGAGCGGATCCTCGCGGTCGAGCGTGTCCATGCCACCGGCCAGCTTGGGCCAGTTGTCGACACCCTCGGCGAAATCGCCGTGGCAGATGGCGCAGTGTTCGGCAAACACCATCTCGCCATCCTCGACCGAACCCTCGCCTGCGGGCAGGCCGGTGCCATCGGGGCTGACGTCCAGATCCCAGGCGGCGATCTCTTCGGGCAGCGCCGGGCGGCCCAGACCGAATTCGCCCGCCCAGGCCGGCGCCGACAACATCAGCGCGGTGACCGATGCGGTGAGGGTCAGCTTAGGAAACTTCGACATTTTCGGCCACTCCGTTTGCCTTGACCCACCAGGTCTGGATCGCGTTGTTGTGATAGATCGAGTTGAGGCCCCGCACCTCGCGCAGCTGCGCCTTGGTGGGCTGCACATAGCCGCTGGAATCGCGGGCGCGGCTTTGCAACAGCATCTCGGAGCCGTCCCAGTTGGTATCGAGATAGAACCGGGTCAGCGCCTTGTCCTGCCCCGGCGCCGCCAGGCGGGCGGGCTGCCAGCTTTTGCCGCCATCCATCGAGACATCGACACCGGTGATCGCGCCGCGACCCGACCAGGCCAGGCCGGTGATCACCAGCGGACCCGCACCATGGGTGATCGGCGCCTGCGGGCTGGGCGAGGTGACGACCGATTTGGCATCCATCACCCAGGTCCATTTGCGGCTGGTGCCATCCTCGAGCGTGTCGGTGTATTTCGAGGTTTCCTCGCGGCTTTCGACGGGGCCGTCCATCACCTCGATCCGGCGCAGCCACTTGACCCACATGTTGCCTTCCCAGCCGGGTACAACCAGGCGCACGGGATAGCCATGTTCCTTGCGCAGCGCCTCGCCATTGGCCTTGAAGGCGACCAGAACGTCATCCAGCGCCTTTTCCATCGGGATCGAGCGGCCGTTGGATGAAGCATCGGCGCCCTCGACATAGACCCATTTGTCCTTGAGATCGCCCGCCGCGCTCAAGCCCGCCTCTTCCAGCAGGGTGCGCAGTGAGACGCCGGAATACTCCATGTTATGGATCATGCCATGGGTGAACTGGGCGCCGTTTAGCTGGGCACCGGCCCATTCCATGCCCGAGTTTGCCGCACATTCGCAGAAATACACGTGGTTCTGGCGCGGGAAACGTTCCAAATCCGCATAGGAGAAGACCAGCGGCTGATCGACCAACCCGTTGATCATCAGGCGGTAATCTTCCTTCTTCAACGCGATGGCGCCCGAATGGTGCCGTTCGAAGGCACATCCCTGCGGGGTGATGGTGCCATCCAGCGCGTGGATCGGGGTGAAGTTGATCGAGCTGATCGTGTCGGCGGTCAGCCATTCCACGTTGCGGCGAATGACGTCGCCCTCGTATTCGATGGGCAGGCCATAGGGGGTCGCGTCCACACCGTCGCCGGTGGCGCGCGCCCAGTCCTGAACCTCGGTGATCAGCGGATCGGGGCCTGCGGCCCGTGCCGCGCCCGCCGCCACGGCCCCTGCACCGGCGGCCGCGACACTGGTCAGGAACCGGCGGCGCGACGGGCTGTGCTTGCCAGAGCTTTCACTCATACTATTGCCTCCTTTGCATCACTGCATTCGCCTATGTGAATGCAATCGCTCAAAAAAATTTTGGCTAGGTGTGAGCGCCTCAGGCGCCCACGACCTCGACCGATGTATTCGGGGTCACGTTGACGGTGCCCAGTTTGCGGATGTGATTTTCGACCACATCCCAGATCTGCGGGCCTTCGGTGCCCTCGTTGACGCTGGCCCAGCCGGCGACGACATAATTCTTGGCCGGGTCGATCTTTTCCCCGGTTTTCAGCAGGGTCATCTCGCTGATGCGCTCTCCCTGCGGCTTGGTCACGTCGATGCGGTAACCCAGCCCGCCGACACGCACCATGTCGCCGCCCTGCTGGTAATAGGGGTCGGGGTTGAACAGGTTGTCACCCACATCCTCGAGCACCACATGCAGGAACTCTCCGGTCATCTCGGTGCGATAGGCGGCACCGTAACTCATCGAGGTTACGTTCCAGATATCCTCTCGGGTGATCTCCTGCCCCGGCAGGATCGACGGCCCCCAGCGCACGCCGGGCGACATGGCGATATCAGCATCGCGTTCGGAGATGAGCGCGTCGCAGATCAGATCGTCCCAGGTGCCGTTGAAATTGCCGCGACGATAGAGCAGCGCATCATCGGCGGTGCGCCCGATCACCTCGCGCAGCTGGTCGATATGCGGCTCTCGCTGCGCGTTGATCAGGGCGGTTACCTGCGGGTCGGGCGCGATCACGTCGGAAAAGATCGGGATCAGCTTGTGTTTCAAGCCCATCATCCGGCCATCGCGGATATCCAGATCGACCCGGCTGACGAATTTGCCGTTCGAGCCGCTGGCGATCACATAGGTCTGCTCCACCAGCACCGGTTCGGGCAGCGCGTCATGGGTATGGCCGCTGAGAATGACATCGATGCCGGTGACCCGGCCCGCCATCTTCTTGTCCACGTCAAAGCCGTTATGGCTCAGCACCACGACGACCTCGGCGCCCTCAGCCCGGACCTCGTCGACCATGGCCTGCATGTTCTCTTCGCGGATGCCGAACGAAAACTCGGGGAACATCCAGCCCGGATTGGCGATTGGCATATAGGGGAAGGCCTGACCGATGACGGCAACCTTGACGCCTCCGCGCTCGAAGAACTTGTAAGGTTTGAACAGCTCCGACGGCTCGTCCCATTCGGCGTCAAAGATGTTCTGGCCCAGCGAGGCAAAGGGCAGGCTTTCGACCAACTCGGTGACCCGGTCGGTGCCCAGGGTGAATTCCCAGTGGAAGGTCATCGCATCTGGTTTCAGCGCGTTCATCACGTTGACCACATCCTGCCCCTCGGTGTGGAAGCAGGTGTAGGAGCCGTGCCAGGTGTCACCGCCATCCAGCAGCAGCGCATCGGGCCGGTCCGCGCGGATCGCGTTCACCACGGTGGCGACCCGGTCCATGCCGCCCACCCGACCGTAGGCACGGGCCAGCGACGAGAAATCGTCATAGGTCAGCGCATAGGCCGAGGGGCTGCCATCCTCGATCCCGTAGAAGCGGCGGAAATCGGCACCCGTGACATGCGGCATCTGCCCCTTGGCCGCACCGATGCCCAGATTAACCTCGGGCTCGCGGAAATAGATCGGCATCAGCTGGGCATGGATGTCGGTGATATGGATCAGGGTCAGGTTGCCGAACGTGTCGAATTCCAGCAACTGGTCCTGGGTCAACGCCTGCTGCGCGGCCAGCCGGGACCAATTGCCAAAGCCGGAGGCCCCCACCAGGGCCGATGCGGCCATGGAAACCTGAAGAAAGTCGCGACGGGAGATCATGAGGCAGCCTTTTCCTGATCGTTTTCATCATAAATTCACAAAAGTGAATTTGTCTGGGCAAAAAAGACCCCGCACCGATATTCCGGTGCGGGGCCCAGTTGTTAGTTGCGGACCGAGGGTCCTTCGACCGACAGACCGTTGCCGCGGCTGGCAACATAGAGTTCCAGCGCCACAAATTCCGGGCTACCAGAGCTGAACGTCTCGGCGCGGGTATCGCGCACGCAGCCCTTGAAGCGGGCATGGGCCGTGTTCAGCTTGGCATTTTTCAGGCGGTAGGTCGGGAAACCGTTGATCTGCCCCTGGCTCAGGTGGTCGGCGCGGATCATGTTGCCATAATTGTCCTCATGGCAATTCGCGCAGCTCAGTTCCAGCTGACCATAACGGGTGTAGTAGATTTCCTTGCCCATCTCCCAGGTTGCCTGAACCGGGCCGTCAATCGCCACATTCACCGGCATGCCGCGCGAATGCACCGAGATCAGCGCCGTCATCGCCGCCATGTCGCCACCGTCATATTTCCACGCCTTGGCGCCCATGCGGTTCTCGCGGCAGTCGTTGACCTGCGCTTCCAGAGTGCGCACCTCTCCGGCGGCCTCGTTCCACTTGGGATAGACCGCCCGCACGCCCGCCATGCTTTCGGCGGCATCGCCGTGGCACGAGGCGCAGGATTTGCCCTCGGAACCATCGGCGGTGTCCCAAGCCTCTTGCGCCTGGTCGACAAAGACCATGGCCGGGTTGTCGAAGTCATCCATCTGCAACGCCTGGGTCTCGTCCGAACGGAAGCGCCAGCCCGAGTACAACTCGGACAGCGCGCCATCCAGATGAGCGGGCGCTTCGGTTTGGGTGACCATGTTGATCTCGCCATTGACGACCAACTCATCGCCGTCCGGGCCGGCCACCGCCGCCAGAGGCGCGGCCAGCAACGCGGCAATCGCGGTCATTGCCCTGACTTTCATCCATATTCCTCCCTTGGGTGATTGGCCGCGCCCGGTTCGCGCACCGGGCGGCGGCATCTTTTGCCTAGGACCGCGGATCAGGCGATCGTGATCGACTTGTTGTCGTTGTAGACAGAGCCGTCATCGTCATACCAGGTGAACACGAATTCGCCCGCTTCGGGCACAGTCGCTTCGAACTGGAAATAGGGGTTGGTGGAAATCGCCGGCTCCATGGTGATGTCGATCACCGACTGGCCGTTGAATTCGCAGGTGAAGCGGTTGATGATCGAACGCGGAATGACATTGCCTTCCTTGTCCTTGCGCTGACCGCTTTCCATCGCGTGGCTGATGAGGGTCTTGATCGTGATTGCCTCACCGGCTGCTGCCGATTTCGGGACTTTCACGCGGGGTTTAACACCAGATGCCATGTGTCTTGTCTCCTGATTATCGGACGAGCGGGCTTAGCCGCCACAGCCGCCGATGGTCACTTTTACGGTCGAGCTGGCCTTGACGAAGGAACCGTCGGCCATCTTGGCGATGGCGACAACGTCCTGAGTCCCGGCCAGACGAATGCGGGTGGATGCCGACTGCGCCGCAGCCAGCGGGCCAAAATTGAACTGCGCCACGCCCGGGGTCGGGTTGCCCATGGCCAGAACCAGAATCGACGCCGCGCCGGGCGCGCTGACCTCGATCGGAACGGTATTGCCGTTCTCGGCAATCTCGGGCGCGGTCAGGGTCAAACCGCCCTCGCCCATTTCGGCACCGCCGGTGAACTCGGCGATCCGGTCCTCGGCGGCGGCGTTCACGCGGAACGGCAGCACCGTCAGGGCCGCTGCGCCCAGGGCCAGACCCAGGGTGTCACGACGTGAGAAATCCATCGTTGCTCTCCTTTGTTTGTCGCCGTGCGGTTTCGGCACGGCTTATTCGTCCTTGAGGGTCGCGAGGAATGCGACCACGTCTTCGATCTCTTGCGCCGACAACAGAGGTGACAACGCACCCTTAGCGGCTTTTCCGGTATAGGCATCACCGGGGCGGGTATAGCCGTCGATCCGGTAGAAGGACGGCATCATCGATCCTTCGAACGTCATCTTGGCATTGGCGATCAGCCCGCGAAGCTCGGCCTCGGTCCAACGGCTTCCTGCGCCGTCCAGCGACGGCCCGATCTCGCCATGGAAGGGCACATCCGCCAATGCGCTTACCTGATGACAGGCGACGCAGTTGCCGTGCTGTTTAGAGCCCACGACCATGGCACCGTTCGCCGCATCGCCAGGTGTTCCGGTCAGCGATGCCTCGACGGCGCCGTCGGCATAGATCACATCGCCTGGTGCGGTTTCACCCGCCCAGGCTGCGCCACCGATCAGCGCCGCGGCCAGCGTCAGAATAGTTGTCTTCATGTGTCCTCCCATTGGCTCCCACGTGTCTGCGCACGTGGCGAAACTCGCTCGGTATACCGTAGGCCACGAACCACCTTGAACGCAACATCAAATTCACAAATATGAATTGGAATTTTGTTGCGCCTGACCTTCAGTCCGTTGAACCATTGCTGCGCTCCTGAATGCGCCGCGCGTGATACCGCTGGAAATCCTCATCATTATCAAGCGCATACCGCTTTTCGGCAACCCAGGTGAACATGTCCAGCGTAGTACCCGCGCTAAAGGCGCCGGGCATCACCGCCACCGCCGCCTGTTGCGCCGACTGGTCCTCGGCCACCTCTTCGGGCAGGAACAGAATCGTCGGCGTGAACAGGATACCCCATTTGCGGGCCATGTCCTTTTCCGACAGCGCCTCACCATCGAAATCGGTGACCTCGATATCGCCGTGCAGGTTCAATTGTACCACGAAATAGTTCTCTTCGATATAGCTGCTCACCTCGGGTCGGGGAAACACCTCCTTGTGCATCTTGGCGCAATAGACGCAGCCGCGCTGCTCAAAGAACAGCACTAGGCGTTTGCCCTCTGCGTTGGCCTCGCCCAGGTCCTCGCGCAGGTCCTTGAACGTGTCGCGCATCCACGCGGTCTTGTGCAGCCCGTCATCGCCCAGCTCCGCAGCCTGCGCGCCGCCCGTCAGGGCCAGCAGGCCCAGAATCGCCAGAAATCTTCTCATCTCCTCACCTCATAATCAGCCCGCCCCTCAGCCCAGTGCCGAAAAGCTGGGAACCCAACGGATCATCGCGTCGGCGATCCAGTTCACACCGCCGGTGACAATCAGGATAGCAAATACGATCAGCATTGCCCCCATCCCCTTCTCAACCCAGGCAAAGGCGGCGCGATGGCGCTGGACCCACCCCAGAAAGGGACGCGCGAAAAAGGCGGCTACCACAAAAGGCGCGGTCATGCCGACGCCATAGACCAGCAGCAAGAGGCCACCACGCCAGATCTCGCCCATGCCGCTGGCGATCATCAGGATCGCCGCCAGCGCCGGGCCCACACAGGGTGTCCAACCAAAGCCGAAAGCCAGACCCATCAGATAGGCCCCAAGCAGGGTCGAGGCGGGCATGGAACTGTCCATCCGGGCCTCGCGATATAGCAGCGGCACCCGGATCACGCCCAGGAAATGCAGGCCGAACACCACCAGAATCGCCGCCGCCGCCCAGGACAGCGTGTCCAGATAGGTGCCAAACAGCCGCCCCAGCGCGGTCGCCCCCATACCCAGCATCATGAAGACCGAGGTGACCCCGGCGGCAAAGGCGATCGACGACACGATCAGACGCCGCTGTGCCCCCGGCGCGATCCGCCCGTCGCCGCGCAGTTCGGCCATGCTGAGCCCGCCCATATAGGACAGGTAGAACGGCACCATCGGCAGCACGCAGGGTGTAAAGAAGCTGAGCAGCCCGGCAAACAGCGCACCAAGATAGGAAATTTCGAACATCTGTCGGCCTTGTGATGCACGGCGCTTGCGCGCGGCTTGATCTATTCACACATTCAAATTATGTTTTGTGTAAGTGAAAGGTCAACGGTGCATTCATGGGCATGACGAGAAACTTTCTGGCCGCGGGTTTGGCCGCGGTCCTTGCCTTGCCGGCGCTGGCCGCGGAATTGGTCATGGTCGAGCAGCATGGCTGCGAATGGTGCGCTCGATGGAACGAGGAAATCGCGCCGATCTACCCCAAGACCGCCGAGGGCGCCTTTGCCCCGCTGCGCCGGGTCGATCTACGCGCGATTCCCTCCGACCTGGAAACCGCGCGCCGGGTGGTGTTCACCCCGACCTTTCTGATCGTCGAGGACGGGCGCGAGCTGGCGCGGCTCGAAGGCTATCCGGGAGAGGATTTCTTCTGGCCGCTGCTGGAAAAGCTGTTGGTCGATCACACGGGCTTTGTACCCAAACCTCCCGGCAGCAGTTGAGCAGGCGGGACACGAGAACAAACATATTCGCGTGTGATGGTGGATTACGCGCGGCAAATCGGTTAAAGGGCGCCCGGCGCGCCAGACAGAGGGTTGACGCTTGAGTTATTGCCCGGGACCGACCCGGGGACGAGGACAAGAGACATGGCACTTCCGAAGTTTTCGACCGATATGGCCAATGATGAACTCGACAAGATGGTCGACAATGCCACCACCGCGTCGAATTTCCTCAAGGCGATCAGTCACGAAGGGCGGCTGATGATTTTGTGCCATCTGGTATCGGGCGAGAAATCGGTAACCGAGTTGGAAGAGTTGCTTGCTGCCCGTCAGGCAGCGGTCTCGCAACAACTGTCCCGTCTACGGCTCGAAGGTCTGGTAATTCCGCGCCGCGAGGGCAAGGCGATCTTTTACCGCTTGGCAGATGAGCGGCCAAGGCGGATACTGGAAGTGGTCTACGACCTGTTCTGCAACAACGACTGAGCCGCCCACCCGGTTCCGGTCGCCATCAAGCGGAACCGGCCACCGGAGCGTGGGGAGGAAAACATGCTTGTTTGGCTGAGCGACAGCCAGGCCGTTGCGTTGATTGGCCTTCTGGGCGGTATTGCCTTGGGGCTGGCCGCACGCCTGGGCCGGTTCTGTACCTTGGGCGCGATCGAAGACCTGCTCTATGGCGGCTCCGACCTCCGGATGCGGATGTGGGTGCTGGCCATCGGCGCCGCCATGGCGGGCAGTTTCGGCCTGATGGGGCTGGGCTGGCTCGATCCCGAGCAAAGCTATTACCTGTCGATCCGCTGGATGCCGCTGGCCTCGATCCTGGGCGGGCTGATGTTCGGCTATGGCATGGCACTGGCAGGCAATTGCGGCTACGGCTCGATCGCGCGGCTGGGCGGCGGCGATCTGCGCGCCTTTGTCATCGTGCTGGTGATGGGGGTCTTTACCTATGTCACCCTGGCCGGACCTCTGGCGCCGCTGCGCAACCTGCTGTTTCCCCAGATCGAGGTCGCCGGCGACCTGCCGCCGGGGCTGGCCCATCACGCCCATTTGCTGACCGGTCTGCCGGTACATGTGATCGGCATCGCCGTTGGGCTGATACTTTGCTTGGGAGCGCTGTCTTCGCGCGATTTGCGGCAGGAACCGAAATCCATCTTCTGGTCGCTGGTGGTGGCGGCGGCAATCGTCAGCGGCTGGGCCGGCAGCTACTGGGTCTATCAGAACGGGTTCGACGGGTTGCAGGTGGTGTCGCACAGCTTCTCGGCACCTGTGGGCGAATCCATCCTCTACGCGATGACCGGTTCGGTGCGCCCGCTGTCCTTTGCGGTGGGTTCGGTCGCCGGGGTCTGGGCGGGCGCCTTTTTCGGATCGCTGATTAAGGGCCATTTCCGCTGGGAGGCCTGCGAGGACCCGCGCGAACTGCGCCGCCAGATCGTAGGAGCAGCGATCATGGGTACCGGCGCAGTCATTGCCATGGGCTGCACCGTGGGTCAGGGGCTGACAGCCTTCAGCCTGCTGGCGATCAGCGCCCCGGTCACCTTTCTGGCGATCTTTGCCGGCGCCGCCCTTGGGTTGCGCCAGCTGATCGAAGGGTTCAGCGCAGCCGAATAACGGCGGCCCCGATCATTGGGCCGCGCAGGCGGCAAAGCTTGCCGCCATATCGCGCAGCACCTGCGGATAAAGCTCCGGTCCCGGCTCCAGCCCAGCGCCCAGCGGGTCGAGCACAAAAATCGCCGCACCTGTCCCTTCGACCGCCGTTTCGATCAGGGCAGTATTGTATTGCGGTTCAGAAAAAGCGCAGGTCACCGCCTCTTCCACCACCTCTTCGCGCAGATGCGCCAGCCGGGCCGGGCTGGGGCTGCTGGCATCGCCCAGTGACACGGTGCCGGCCAGCGTCAGGCCAAAGGGACGTTCGAAATACTGATAGGCATCGTGAAACGCGATAAAGGGTTTACCTTGCATCGGTTGCAACTCTGCCGCGATCTGGACTGTCAGCTCGGCCAGCCGGGCCTGCGCCTCGGCCGCGTTGGCGCGGTACCGGTCCGCGTGTTCGGGGTCGAGCCCGGCCAGTTCCTCGGCCAGCAGCGACAGCCAGACGCTGGCATTGCCCGGATCGAGCCAGGCATGCGGATCGGTGCCACTGTGATCATGATCGCCGTCATGGTCGTCATGCGCGGCCTGCGCGTGATCGTCATGCCCTTTGTCGCCCTGCGTTTCGTGATCTGCATGTTCCTTGTGATCGTCATGATCGTCATGATCTTCGTGGTCATCATGCGCCAGATCGCGATATCCCAACCGCGCCGTCGCGGGTTGTTCGAGCAGTGCGATATGGCGGGCATCGCCCGACAGCGACGACAGCGGCTTCTCCAGCCACGGGGTCAGTTCCTCGCCCATCCAGACCACCAGATCGGCCTGCTGCACTGCTCGCGCTTCGGACGGGCGCAGGGCATAACCATGCGGCGAGGCACCGGGGCGCACAATCAGGTCCGGTTCGCCAACCCCGGCCATGAGCTGGGCCACCAGCGAATGAACGGGCGCAATGTCGACCGCAACCTGCGGCACCTCGGCCAGCAGTGGCATGGCACAGGTCATCATCAGCGCGGATAGGGATAGACGGGTCATGGGCATCTCGACATGTTATAGTGTAACAGATTGCTCGACTTGATATCGAAGATGTTATAACATATCAAGCCTGAAATTCGCCGGGAGACCCCCATGACCGCCAAAGGTTTCGAACGTCACGACCACAGCCAATGCATCGCCACGGCGCTGCATCAGGCCGAAAGGCACTGCGCCGCGCACAAGCTGCAATTCACCCCGGTGCGCCGCCGGGTGCTGGAAATCCTGCTGGACCGTCACCGGGCCATGGGCGCCTATGAGATCCTCGACATACTCGCCGCCGACGGGCTGGGCTCGCAACCGCCGGTGGCCTATCGGGCGCTGGATTTCCTGGTGCAGAACGGATTCGCCCACCGGATCGAGCGCCTGAACGCCTATACCGCCTGCGCCCATCCAGAAGAGGATCACGTGCCCGCCTTTCTGATCTGCCGCAACTGCAAGGCGGTCGCCGAGGCGGGAACCGAGCTGGAACAGGGCCGCCTGGGCAAGGCCGCCGCCGAGGCCGGGTTTACCATCGAACGGATCGTGGTCGAGGCCGAGGGGCTCTGCCCTGGCTGCGCGGGTCAGGCCGCATGAGCACGCCGGTCATTGCCGCCGAGGGGCTGAGCATCCGGGTCGACGGCCGCACCGTGCTTGCCGATATCACCGTCGCCGTTCAACCCGGAGAGATCGTCACCATCGTCGGCCCCAACGGGTCGGGCAAATCCACCTTTCTCAGGGCGCTGATCGGTGCCCTGCCCCCGGCCTCGGGCCGGGTGATCCGCGCGCCGGGCCTGCGCATCGGCTATGTGCCGCAGAAACTGGCGATCGACGCGACGCTGCCGATCACCGTCAGCCGGTTCCTGAGCCTGCCGCGCCGGGTCCCGCAGGATGTCGCCGCCGAAGCGCTGGCCCGCGCCGGTGTGCCCGACCTGGCCAACCGGCAGATGACCGACCTGTCGGGCGGCCAGTTCCAGCGCGTGCTGCTGGCGCGCGCGGTGCTGGAACGCCCGCAACTCCTGCTGCTGGACGAGGCGACGCAGGGGCTGGACCAGCCCGGATCGGCCGCATTTTATCAACAGATCGAAGAGGTCCGCCAGGACCTCGGCTGCGCGGTGGTGATGGTCAGCCACGATCTGCACGTCGTCATGGCCGCCTCGGACCGGGTGCTGTGCATGAACGGTCATATCTGCTGCGAGGGCACGCCCGAGGTGGTGGCCGACGCGCCGGAATACCGGGCGCTGTTCGGCACCGGCACGCGGGGGGCGCTGGCGCTCTACCGCCACCAGCACAGCCACAGCCACGACGACGACTGCGGCCATGACCATGGCGCAGAGCATATGCATCAGCACGGAGACCGGTGATGCTGGACGACTTCATGATCCGTGCAGCCCTTGCGGGCGCGGGCGTTGCGCTGGCCTCGGGGCCGCTGGGCTGTTTCGTGGTCTGGCGGCGGATGGCCTATTTCGGCGAGGCGACGGCCCATGCGGCGGTGCTGGGCGTGGCGCTGGCGCTGGCGCTGTCGGCACCGATCCTGCCGGCGGTCGTGCTGGCGGCGGTGCTGATGGCCTCGGCGGTGACGCTGATGCGCGGGCGCGGCTATGCGATGGACACAGCGCTGGGGGTGATGGCCCATACGGCACTTGCGGCGGGGCTGGTGGCGGTGTCGCTGCTGGCCGATGTGCGGCTGGACCTGATGGCCTTTCTGTTCGGCGATATCCTGGCGGTGTCGCGCGGTGACCTGGCGGTGATCTGGGGCGGCGGGGCGCTGGTGCTGGGGCTGACGCTGTGGCGCTGGTCCGACCTGCTGATCGCGACGCTGAACCCCGATCTGGCCCATGCCGCCGGGGTCGATCCGCGCCGGGCCGAGACCTGGCTGACGCTGGCGCTGGCGGTGGTGGTCGCGGTGGCGATCAAGGTGGTGGGCGTGCTGCTGATCGCCGCACTTCTGGTCATTCCCGCCGCCGCCGCCCGGCCCCTGTCAGGCACGCCCGAGGGCATGGCGCTGGGGGCCGCGGGCATCGGCGGTCTGTCGGCGCTGGCCGGTCTATACGGCGCCTATCTGTTCGACACACCCGCAGGCCCCAGCATCGTCTGCGTCGCCGCGCTGAGCTTTATCGTGACCACATTGGCGAGAGGTCTTGTTAGGGGGCGGTGAGGGTCGAACGGACTGCGCCCTAGGTGACGCCCCTTACCCGCAAGATCCAGATGACCCGCGCCGAGGAACGGCGGATCCTGCAGGCGGGCGGTGTCGAGGGGGTGGAGGGCGGCGAGGTTGCGGGGGAGAGAAGGAAGGGGTAGTTTTGGTGAGGGCAAAATGTGTTCCCAATGCACCAAAAAATGAGTGGGAGCAGCACTTCCAAATTTCCACACTAACGCTTTCGCAGGAAGAAATTAGACAAATTCAGGACAGCGACTAGAGACGCAAATATTGATAGAATAAGAGAGTAGTAGGGCTCTGTTGCACAAATCCCGTGTGGGATTCATCTCATGAATCCAGCGTGGTAGCTGGGATGCATGAGCAGACCTACACCCCCGACCTACAGGACCAGGAACTGGCCAGCCTACAATGAAGCGCTCAAGCGCCGCGGCTCGCTGACGATTTGGTTCGACCCCGAAATGAGCTGGGAGGCCGCGCCGACAGGCAAGCGTGGCCGGCAGCAGACCTACAGCGACGCCGCTATCCAGAGCTGCCTTTCTATGAAGGTGTTGTTCGGCATGGCATTGCGACAGACGACCGGGTTCGTCGAGAGCCTCCTGCGGCTGATCGGTCTCGACTGGACGGTGCCAGACTTCAGCACCCTGTCCCGCCGCCAGAAGAGCCTGGCCGTGAACATCCCCTATCGCGGGTCCAAGGGACCGCTGCACCTGCTGATCGACAGCACCGGGATCAAGGTCGAGGGCGAAGGCGAGTGGCACGCCCGCAAGCATGGCGGTGCCAAACGGCGCGTCTGGCGCAAGATCCACCTCGGGATTGATGAGGAAACGTTGGAGATCAGGGCCGTCGAAGTCACCGGGAGCCATATCGGCGATGCGCCGGTGCTGCCTGACCTGCTTGGCCAAATCCCGGCGGACCAGCAGATCGGCAGCGTCACTGCCGACGGTGCCTACGACACCCGCAAATGCCACGATGCAATCGCTGACCGCGGCGCCCACGCTGTCATCCCGCCCCGCAAAAACGCCAAACCGTGGAAGACCGTCACCGCCGGCGCGGTCGCACGAAACGAAGCACTGCGGGCATCGAAATACCTCGGTCGCGCCCTCTGGCGACGATGGAGCGGAT
>NZ_JBXWRD010000036.1:0-47711 GCF_059612725.1 Ruegeria sp. YKSF070
ATGCCGTGCTGTTTCAGAAAGCCCGCACATTGAGGAAGCAGAACCAGATGCGAATGGGCGTCGCGGATATCGTCCAGTGTCGCGCCCGGCACACCCAGCAGGTTGATATGCACGCGGACAAAGGCCTCGTCGATGATATGCAGCCCGCTATGGGGCAGCAGGCGGTGGATATCGGCGACCCGGCCATAGGTGGTGTTCTCGACCGGCAGCATCGCCAGCTCGGCCTCGCCCCGGCGCACCGCATCGATCACGTCCTCGAAGGTGCGGCAGGGCAGCGCTTCCATGTCCGGGCGGGCGTTGCGACAAGCCTCGTGACTATAGGCGCCGGGCTCTCCCTGAAAGGCGATGCGATGGGTCATGGGGTCGTTTCCGTGCAACAAGTTACATTTTGGGCGTTTGGTCGCGGTGTCTATACCTTGCCTCTTGCGAGGGGAAGCCTTAGACACCCGCCCAGACAGCTGAAATGGACTCGCGATCAATGTTCGACACGATGACAGTTACCAAGGCCGCTGCCGGCCTGTTCGGCGCTTTCCTGGCGCTTCTTCTCGCCAAGTGGGCGGCCGAGACGGTCTATCATGTTGGTGGCCACGGCGACGAGCCCGCCTATGCAATCGAGGTAGCCGAAGCCGAAGAGGCCAGCGGCACCGAAGAAACCGTCAGCTTTGAAGAGCTGATGGCCTCGGCGGATGCTGCCAAGGGCGAAAAAGTGTTCAAGAAATGCGCCGCCTGCCACAAGGTGAACGGCGAGGACGCCACCGGCCCGCATCTGGATGGCGTGGTTGGCCGCGCGGTCGCCTCGGTTGCCGGTTTCGGCTATTCCGGCGCGATGCAGGGCCACGGCGGCGACTGGACGCCCGAGGCACTGGATGAATTCCTGGCCAAGCCTTCGGCGGCGGTTCCGGGCACCTCGATGAGCTTCTCGGGCCTCAAGAAACAGGGCGACCGGGTTGACCTGATTGCCTATCTGCAGAGCGTTTCTAACTAATCGCTCGACACAGACCGGTTTTGACCAAAGGCCGCTGCCCCGTGCAGCGGCCTTTTTCATCGGTCGGGGTGACTTCACGATTGCTTCACCTATTCTAAACTTGCAACTGCCCTCGCTGGACCATTAGCTAACGGCAACAAGATTGGCGGATATGCCAACCCAACCCGGAGGAAGAGCCTTGACTATACGCCCGCGCGCCGCCACCCGTGCCAAAGCATTGGATATCCGGCCCGGTGTGATGATGCTGGTCGCAGGGATCGTCCTGCTGGCGCTGGCTGGACTTGCGCGCGCCGAGGAGACGATCATCAAGAGCCACGGGTTCTCTGAATTCGGCGATCTGAAATACCCCGCGGGGTTCGCACATTTCGACTATGTGAATCCTGATGCGCCAAAGGGCGGCGAACTGAGTTATGCCGCGATCGGGACCTTCGACAACCTCAACCCGTTCACCCGCAAGGGACGGGCGGCGGCGCGATCGGCGGACCAGTACGAATCTCTGCTGACGCCATCATATGATGAACCGGCTTCCTACTACGGTTTGGTAGCCGAAAGCCTGGAATATCCCGAAAGCCAGGATTGGGTGATTTTCAACATTCGGCCTGAGGCGCGGTTTTCCGATGGCACGCCGATCACCGCCGAAGATGTGGTGTTCAGCCACGAATTGCTGCTGGAGCAAGGGCTGAAATCCTATGCCGAGGCAGTCAGGAAACGTATTCCCAAGGCCGAGGCGCTGGATAATCACCGTGTCAAATTCTATTTCGCCCCGGACATCCCGCGCCGTGCGCTGATCACCCAGGTCGGGGGTACGCCGATCTTTTCCAAGGCCTGGTTCATGGCCGACCCCGAGAAACGCCGCCTGGACGAACCCCGACTAGAGCAGGGGATCGGCTCGGCGCCTTATGTGCTGGACAGCTTCGACATCAACAGGCGCATCACCTATCGCCGAAATCCCGATTACTGGGGCGCGCATCTGAACGTGAATGTCGGGCGCAACAACTACGACAGTATCCGGGTCGAGTATTACACAGACACCATCGCCGCGATGGAGGGGTTCAAGGCGGGCAACTATACGCTGCGGCAGGAAAACAACTCGAAAAGCTGGGCCACCGCCTATGATTTTCCGGCCATCGAAAAGGGCCATGTGGTCAAGGCCGAGCTGTTGGATGGCGACGTGCCCAGTGCCAGCGGTTTCGTGATCAACATGGACCGGCCGCAGTTCCAAGATATCCGCGTACGCGCGGCGGTGCAGTTGGCGTTCAACTTTGAATGGACCAATGACAGCCTGCAATATGGTCTGTTCCAGCAGCGCCATTCCTTCTGGCAGGGCACGCCGCTGGAGGCGACCGGGTTGCCCCAAGGCCGCGAGCGCGAGGTGCTTGAGGCGCTGGGCGACGCCCTTGATCCAGCGGTTCTGAGTGAAGAGCCGGTCAGCGCCCATAGTTCCAGTCCAGACCGTCAAAACGACCGCAAGAACCTGCGCCGCGCGATGAAGCTGTTGGATGAGGCGGGCTGGGCCGTCGGGAACGATGGGATCCGGCGCAATGCGGCGGGCGAAACGCTGAGGATCGAGTTCCTGTCGGACGAGCCGACATTGGACCGGATCATCCAGCCCTTTGTCGACAACCTCAAGGTCATGGGGATAGACGCCCGGTACAATCGCGTCGATGACGCGCAGTTCACCCTGCGGCGGCGCGACCGCGATTTCGACATGATCATGGGCGGCTACCCGATGTCGCTGCAACCCTCGACCGGGTTGTACCAGCAGTTCGGAAGCGAGGCGGCCGCCTATTCTGTGTTCAACCCGTCGGGCGTGCACGGGCCGGATATCGAGCCGCTGATCGACGGGATCGTCGCAGCCTCGACCACCGAAGAGTTGCAGGCGAATGTGCGGGCGCTGGACCGGGTGCTGAGGGCCAAGCGGATCATGGTGCCGACCTGGTACCTGGGTAAATACTGGGTGGCCTATTGGGACAAGTATGCCTACCCTGAGAACCTGCCACCCTATGCGCTGGGGGTCGAGGATTTGTGGTGGATCGATTCTGACCGTGCAGCAGCGCTGAAATCTTCGGGCGCGTTGAGGTAAGCGGTCTCGATGGGTGCCTATATCCTCAGACGATTGCTTTTGGTGATCCCGACGTTGCTTGGGATCATGCTGGTCAATTTCGTGCTGGTGCAATTCGTGCCGGGTGGACCGGTGGATCAGGCCATCGCGCAGTTGCAGGGCGGCGGCGATGTATTCGAAGGTTTCGCAGGCCAGGGCAACGACGCGCAGTTGAACAGCCAGACAAATGCGGTGAACGACCGCTATATCGGTGCGCGCGGCCTGCCGCCGGAATTCATCAAGGAATTGGAGGAGCTTTACGGGCTCGACAAGCCGGCGCACGAACGGTTCCTGCTGATGCTGTGGAACTATCTGCATCTGGATTTCGGCGAGAGCTATTTCCGCAAGATCGACGTTGTCGATCTGGTTTTGGAGAAGATGCCGGTCTCGATCACGCTGGGCCTGTGGTCGACGTTGATCGCCTACGCGATCTCGATCCCGTTGGGCATCCGCAAGGCGGTGCGCGATGGCTCGCGTTTTGACACCTGGACCAGCGGGTTGATCATCGCGGCCTATGCGATCCCGGGGTTCCTGTTTGCCATCCTGCTCTTGGTGCTGTTCGCCGGGGGCAGCTATTGGCAGATCTTTCCGCTGAGGGGCCTCACCTCGGACAATTTCTCGGACCTGTCTTTGCTGGGAAAGGTGCTGGATTATTTCTGGCACATTGCCCTGCCGCTGACCGCCTATACCATCGGCGCCTTCACCACGCTGACCCTGCTGACCAAGAACAGCTTTTTGGACGAGATCAAGAAGCAATACGTGATCACCGCCCGCGCCAAGGGGCTGAGCGAAAGCCGGGTGCTGTACGGCCATGTGTTCCGTAACGCGATGCTTATCGTGATCTCAGGCTTTCCGGGCGTGTTCCTGTCGGTTTTTCTGGGCGGCTCGCTGATCATCGAGACGATCTTCTCGCTCGACGGTCTGGGCCGGCTGGGGTTCGAGGCGACGGTGGCGCGCGACTATCCGGTGATGTTCGGCACGCTCTTCGTGTTCGGCCTGATCGGTCTGTTGGTCGGTATCCTGTCGGACCTGACCTATGTGCTGGTCGATCCCCGCATCGACTTTGAGCGGCGGGAGGGCTGAGCCATGCGCCTGTCACCGCTGAACCAGCGCCGCTGGAACAATTTTTGCCGCAACCGCCGCGCCTTCTGGTCGCTGATCGTGTTCTCGATCCTGTTCGGGGTCTCGCTGTTTGCCGAGTTCCTGGCCAATGACAAACCGATCCTCGTCAGCTATCGCGGTGAGTTGCGGATGCCGATCTTCTCATTCTACCCCGAAACCGCCTTTGGTGGCGATTTCCAGACCGAGGCGATCTATCGCGACCCCGAGGTGAAATGCCTGATCGCTAGCGGCGGCATCGAAGACTGTTTCGACGATCCCGAAGGAGTGATCGAACAGATCGAGGCGGGCACCTATCAGGCCGAGGGATTCGAACAGGGCTGGGCCATCTGGCCGCCTATCCCCTATTCCTATCGCACCTCGGTCGATCGCCCAGGCGCGGCACCGCTGCCCCCGAACGAGCAGAACCTGCTGGGCACCGACGACACCAAGCGCGACGTGCTGGCGCGGGTGATCTACGGGTTCCGTCTGTCGATCCTGTTCGCGCTGATCGTGACCTTTGCCGCCTCGATCATCGGGGTGATCGCGGGTGCGATACAGGGGTTCTTTGGCGGTCGTACCGACCTGATCATGCAGCGGGTGATCGAGATCTGGGGAGCCACGCCGGGCCTGTACGTGATCATCATCATGTTCTCGATCTTTCAGCGCAGTTTCTGGATGCTGGTCATCATCTCGATCCTGTTTGGCTGGACCGCTCTGGTGGGCGTGGTCCGGGCCGAGTTCCTGCGCGCCCGAAACCTGGAATATGTGCGCGCGGCGCGGGCGCTGGGTGTCAGCGACTGGACCATCATGTTCCGCCACATGCTGCCCAATGCGATGGTGGCCACGGTCACCATCCTGCCGTTCCTGGTCACCGGGTCCATTGGCGGGCTGGCCTCGCTCGATTTCCTGGGCTTTGGTCTGCCCTCTTCGGCCCCGTCGCTGGGCGAGCTGACCTTGCAGGCCAAGCAGAACCTGCAGGCGCCGTGGCTGGCCTTCACAGCGTTTTTCACCTTTGCCATCATGTTGTCGCTCTTGGTCTTCATCTTCGAAGGCGTGCGCGATGCATTCGACCCCAGAAAGACCTTCTCATGAGTGCGCTTCTCGAGGTCAAAGGGCTGAATGTCTCGTTCCGTCAGGATGGGCGGATCAGCCATGCGGTGCGCGGGGTGTCTTTCACGGTGAACCGGGGGGAAACCGTTGCTCTGGTGGGCGAAAGCGGTTCGGGCAAATCGGTCTCGGCGCTCTCGACCGTGTCGCTCTTGGGTGACAGCGCGATTGTCGAAGGCTCGGTCACTTACGACGGGCAAGAGATGATCGGCGCCAGTGAGCAGCGGCTGATGGATGTGCGTGGCAACGATATCAGCTTTATCTTTCAAGAGCCGATGACCTCGCTCAATCCGCTGCACACGATCCGCAAGCAGATGGCGGAATCGCTGGCCCTGCATCAGGGACTGGTGGGTGCCGCGGCGCAGACGCGCATTCTGGAACTGCTGATCAAGGTCGGTATCCGCGACCCCGAAACCCGGCTCGATGCCTATCCGCACCAGTTGAGCGGCGGACAGCGGCAACGGGTGATGATCGCGATGGCACTGGCCAACAAACCCGACATCCTGATCGCGGACGAGCCGACCACGGCGCTGGATGTGACCATCCAAGCCCAGATCCTCGAATTGCTGGCCGATCTCCAGCGGGAGGAGAACATGGGGATGCTGTTCATCACCCATGATCTGGGCATCGTGCGGCGGATCGCCGACCGGGTCTGCGTGATGAAGGCGGGAGAGATCGTCGAGAGCGGCAGGACCGAAGAGATTTTCGCCAATCCCCGGCATCCGTATACGCGCAAGCTGTTGGCAGCCGAACCCAAGGGGCGACCCGACCCGGTGCGCTCAGGGGCCGAAGAGGTGGCCCGCACCGATCACCTGCGGGTCTGGTTCCCGATTCAGCGCGGTTTCTTGCGACGCACGGTGGGGCATGTGAAGGCGGTGAACGACGCCTCCATTTCCGTGCGCGCGGGCGAGACCCTGGGCATCGTGGGCGAAAGCGGGTCGGGTAAGACCACGCTGGCGCTGGCGATCATGCGTCTGATCGGCTCCGAGGGTGGCATCACCTTTCGCGGCGAGGATGTGCGCGGCTGGTCCACGCGCGAGCTGCGCCGGCTTCGCAAGGACATGCAGATCGTGTTTCAGGATCCATTCGGCAGCCTCAGTCCGCGGATGACCTGCGCCCAGATCATTTCTGAGGGGTTGGCGATCCACAAGGTCGACCCCCACCGCGCGCCGCGTGAGCTGGTAGCCGAGGTGATGCGGGAGGTGGGGCTGGATCCTGCCACGATGGACCGCTACCCGCATGAGTTCTCTGGCGGTCAACGGCAGCGTATCGCCATCGCACGGGCCATGGTGCTGCGGCCCAGGTTGCTGGTGCTGGATGAGCCTACATCGGCCTTGGACATGACGGTGCAGGTGCAGATCGTGGCGCTGCTTCGAGAGCTGCAACGCAAGTACGGTCTGGCCTTTCTGTTCATCAGCCACGACCTGAAGGTGGTGCGGGCGATGTCACATAAGGTCATCGTGATGCGTCAGGGCGATGTGATCGAAATGGGCGAGACCGAGGCGCTGTTTACCAACGCACAGACCGACTATACCCGCAGCCTGATCGCGGCGGCAGGGTAGGTCGCCGTTTTCCGATACGGAAAACGGCCCGGAAAACAGGTGTTTCCCGGGCCGGAATTCTTGCAGAATTCCGGTCAGCCTGCGGCTGCGGTTTCGCGGGACGGTTTCGGGACCGGGCCGCGCAACTCCTCGTAGTGATCGAAGCTCAACCTGACCCAGCCGGTGCCCCGGCTGGAACTGGCCAGCACCCGGTGCAACTCGTCTTCGGCGACTGCTGGCAGCAGGGCGTTGAAGATCTCCCAGCCTGCGGCCGAGGGATGCGCCTCGAAGCCCAACACCTGACCCTGGAGGCCGCTGATCGCCGGTACCAGATCGCCGACAAATACCGAAGGCAGGTGAATCTCGGCTCGCAGGATGGGTTGCAACACCACCGGCTTTGCTTGTGGAATCGCCTCGCGCACCGCCGCCTTGCCGGCGGTGCGGAAGGCGTAATCGGAACTGTCTACCGCGTGATGTTTGCCATCCTTCAGTGTCACTTTCACATCAACTACCGGGAAACCCTCTGGACCGCGCGCCAGCGCCTCTTCTGCCCCCTGCGCAACCGAGGGAATATAGGTCTTGGGCACCGCGCCGCCTTTGACCACTTCGTCGAACTGGAACCCGGCCCCGCGCGGCAGCGGCTCGACCGTCAGCAGCACATCGGCGAACTGACCGGCACCGCCAGATTGCTTGCGATGGCGATAATGGTGTTCAACAGGTTTCTGGATCGTCTCGCGATAGGCCGTCGCCACCGGTTCCGAGGTGATCTCGACGCCAAAGTCCTCGGCCAGCTTGGTTGCGATCCGGCGCAGGTGCTGTGGCCCCTGACAGCCCAGCACCGCATGGCCGGTGGCGTCGTCGGACGAAACATGTAGGCCCGGGTCGATCTCGTTCATTCGGGCCAGCGCAGCGGACAGCCGGGCATCGTCGCGTTCATGCGCCGGGCTGACCAATTGGCGGTGACCCGGCGGATGGCTGCGTGCCCAATCGGGCAATTCCGTCGCGCCGGCACTGTCATAGATATGGCCTGGCCGCAGGTGTTCGGATTTCACCGCCAACCCGATCTGACCCGCCGCCAGCGCACCGATCTGGCTGCGGGCGTCCAGTTCCATCAGGCTGCCGACGGTATCGCCTCCCAGCGCCTCATGCGCCTTTACCCCATCGCCAAGGCCCCGCAGCACCACGATCTTGCCCATGTGTTTCTTGACATCGGCAAATCCCGCGATGGCGCGCGCCTGTTCGCTGGCTGCATCGCGACCGGCGGCAATATCGAATTCGGGGGCCTCGTGGCGCAGCGCCTTCATCATCCGGGTCAGCCCGTTGCCATGGCTCGCCGCGCCCAGATAGGCCGGGATCAACTGGTGATTCTGCGACACTCGGGCCGCCAGGTCATATACTTCGGCACTAGGCGGTTGGCGGTCCTCGATCAGTTGTTCGAGAAGATGATCGTCGAAATCCGACAGCGCCTCGAGCAATTCGGCGCGCGCTTCCTGTTCACGCTCGACCGCCGCAGCGGGCAGTTCGATCAGGGCCGAGGGTTCGCCCTCGCGGTATTTCCAGGCCCGCTCCGAGATCAGGTCCACCGCGCCCACCACCTGATCTCCCTCGCGGATCGGCACCTGGCGCAGGGCGATGTGATGGGTGCAATAGGCCTGAAGCGCCGCGACGATGTCGCGGATACGGCCGTTGGGGTTGTCCAGACGGTTGATGAACAGAAAGGCCGGAATGCCGGCCTCTTCGACAAGTCGCAGGTAGGGTGCGCACAGCACCGCCGCCTCGGGGTCGGGTGGCACCACGATCACGGCCGCGTCCGAGATCGCCATGGCCGGGCCGGCAAAGGCCAGCGCATCGCTGCCGCCATCCACGTCGATTGCGCACCAGGGTTCCTCCAAATAAGAAAAACCGTGCAGATGCACGGTTTCGGAAAGGTCGAATGTGGTCGGGCGGCTGTCGAGGCGACTGATGGCCTCGACCAGCGTGGACTTGCCGGATTGGCTCGGTCCGAGAACGGTGAATACGCGCATGGAGGCTATCCCTTTTCTTGCTGCAATCCTGTTTTCTGCTCCGCAACCAGAGTTCGTACGAATGCCGTCGCATCGCATGCCTGTGATGCATCAATAGCCTGCCTCAGCGGCAAGGTCGCTGCGCCGTCCGGTCCAACCAATGTCGGGTGCAGGGCAACCCGCCCTGCCCTGAGTGTGTGAAATCCGGCGCGTGGCCGTCAAGTCCCTTGGCGAAAATGGGCGGGAAAGCCGCACTGCCGTATGACCGATCAAATCGCCGAACTGTGCCCGGCCTTGCTGAGGTCATAGGCGTCAAACACCCGTGCCACCATCCGTGTCAGCGCCCGCGCTTCTTGCGGGATGAACAGCCCGTCCGAGGTGATTCGCAGCAGGCCATCGAACGCCTCGTTGGCGGTGCGGAACATTTGATCCAGCTCCTCGGCGGACACATCGTGATCGCGCAGGATCTCGGCCCGATCGATGCGGAAATCGCACATCAGCGCCTCGATCAGGCGAGCGCGCATCACGTCCTGCCCCTTGAACAGGTGGCCGCGCGCGGTTGAAAATCGCCCGGCCCGAATGGCGCCGGTGTGGGCAGAGGTGGCCGGTGCGTTCTGCGCGTAACCCTGTGGGAATCGAGAGATCGAACTGGCGCCCACACCTATCAGAACATCGGCCTGATCGTCGGTATAGCCCTGGAAATTGCGGCGCAGCTTGCCCGCCTTCAGCGCGCGGGTCAGACCATCGTCCTGTGTGGCGAAATGGTCGATGCCGATCTCGGCGTAATTGTCCCACATGAACAGGCGCCGCGCGGTATCGAACAGGTCGAGCCGCTGTTCCGGCGTCGGCAGCGCGTCCGAGGGAATCAACTGTTGCCGCTTGGCCATCCAGGGTACGTGAGCATAGCCGTAGAGAGCGACCCGGTCCGGGTTGAGGGACAAGAGCTTCTGCACGCTTTCGGTCATGCGCGCGCGGGTCTGATGGGGCAGGCCATAGAGGATATCGGCGTTCAAGCTATAGATGCCACGGGCGCGAATCATGTCGACCGCGTCGCGGGTGACGTCATAGCCCTGAATGCGGCCGATGGTTTTCTGGATCTCGTCATCGAAATCCTGCACCCCGATCGAAGCGCGGTTCATCCCCGCCTCGGCCAGTGCGTCCAGCCGGGCCGGGTCGATCTCGTTGGGATCGATCTCGACCGAGAATTCGGCCTCGGGCCCCAGTGGGACCGTGTCGAAAATGCTGCGCGCCAGATCGCGCATCAACTCGGGGTTCAGCAAGGTCGGCGTGCCGCCACCCCAATGCAGGCGCGACAGGTGCACGCCCTCGGGCAGGCGCTCGGCCAGCAATGCAAGCTCGGCCTTGAGCGTATCGACATAGGCGATGACCGGATTGTCGGTCTGGGTGCCCTGAGTGCGACAAGCGCAGAACCAGCAGAGTCGGCGGCAGAAGGGCACATGAACGTAGAGCGAGATCGCGCTGCCGGGGGAAATTGCCGAAATCCACTCGCCAAAACGATCTGACCCCACGTCATTGCTGAAATGGGGGGCGGTCGGGTAGCTTGTGTATCTTGGTACTTTCGCGTCAAAAAGTCCGAGACGAGCCAATTGTGATTTCGCTATCATGCGAGTACCGTTATGAGAGCGGTCCGTGAAGGGCCTTGACTCAGATCAAGTAGGACCGAATTCCATGAGCACCTCGCCTCAGCTTTGCCATTCCAACTGCGACGATTGCCCGATCCGGCACCGTGCCGTCTGCGCGCATTGCGATACGGATGAGTTGGAAGAGCTGGAAGAGATCAAGTATTACCGCAGTTTCGAGGCGGGGCAGACCGTGATCTGGTCAGGCGATCAGATGAGTTTCGTTGGGTCCGTCGTCTCGGGGATCGCCTCGCTGACCCAGACGATGGAAGATGGGCGGACCCAGATGGTTGGCCTGCTGTTGCCGTCGGATTTCGTCGGCCGTCCGGGACGCGAAGGGGCGCCCTATGACGTCGTGGCGACCACCGATCTGGTCATGTGCTGTTTCCGTAAGAAACCGTTTGAAGAGCTGATGGCGCGCACCCCGCATATCGCGCATCGGCTGCTGGAAATGACGCTGGACGAACTGGATGCGGCGCGCGAATGGATGCTGGTGCTGGGCCGCAAGACCGCGCGCGAGAAGATCGCCAGCCTGTTGTCGATCATCGCCCGCCGTGATGCCTCGCTGACCAAGCGGGGCATGAGCGGGCCGATGGTGTTCGACCTGCCGCTGACCCGCGAGGCGATGGCCGACTATCTGGGCCTGACACTGGAAACGGTGAGCCGCCAGATCTCGGCGCTGAAAAAGGACGGGGTGATTCACCTCGAAGGCAAGCGCCACGTCACCATCCCGGACATGGGCCGGTTGATGGAGGAAGCGGGCGACGATACCGACGGCGGTTTTCTGGTCTGAGACCGGAAATATGCGAGGCTTTGCCTCGCGCTCCGGAGTATCTATCGCGAAATGAAGGGGGTGGGCCGCGGCTCAACTCTGGCGCCGCAGCCAATCGGCCACGCGCCGGGCGGCGGAGCCGGGCGCCAGCGGGCGTGGTGCCCAGAGACGCAAGGCGTGCGGCAGGGTGACCCGGGTTGCGAAGGGTGCAACCAGCTGCCCGCGCGCCAGAAACGGGGAGATCAGCGCCTCATGCCCCATCAGCACCCCGGCGCCGTTCACCGTTTCCTCGACCGCTAGCGCATAGAGCGAGAACTCGGGACCGCGCGGCACAAAGGTCTGGCCGGGTAGGGCAGCCGCCATCCAGAACGACCAGTCGCCATGCCATGTAGTGTCGATAAGACAGGGCAGGTGGCGCAGGTCCTCGGGCCGGTTCAACCGCCCGACCAGCGCGGGTGCGCAGACGGGGGTAATCGTGTCAGCGGTCAGCACCTCGCCCGGGCCATCGCCGAAGAACAGGCAAAGATCGAAGGGCGCGCGTTTCAGATCGGGTGGCTGTTCCATCGCGGTAACCGAGATCTCGATCTCGGGGGCCGCGGCGCGCAGACCGGGCAGGCGCGGCGACAGCCAGAGCTGTGCGACCGAGGGCAGGGCCGCCACATGTACCACCTGCGGCTTGGCGCCGGTGCGAAGGTCATGGCTGACCGTGGCCAGCCGGTCGAAAGCGCCGGTCAGATCGGGCAGAACATCGGCCGCGAGAGCGGTGAGGGTGACGCCCCGAGCGCTGCGGTCGAAGAGTGGCGCGCCCAGCATATCCTCGAGCTGCTTGATCTGAGCCGAGACCGCGCCGGGACTGACGCCCAGTTCGTCGGCGGCGGCGGCGAAACCGCCCAGTCGCGCAGCGGCCTCGAATGCGCGCAGGGCATTCAGTGGCAGGGGGCGGGGGCGTGGCGGGGCGACGGGCATCAGGAAGCCTTAGATTTTCTGACCCTAATTTTCCCGGAAACTGATTTGCGCGCAAGAGGTGGTTTGGTGATCCTGCGGGCAGAGATACGGAGGATTCCATGCCACAGCTTGCCGCCCGCCCCTGGGTGCCCGCCCATTGCGAAACCCGCGTTCAGCAGATCGCCGACACGACTGCGCGCGCCGACAGCGCCGCGATAGATGCGCGTCTGGAGGCGCTGATCGAGAAAAACCATGTGATCCATGATGTGGAGTGTTTCAACCTGAACCCCGCGACCAATGTGATGAATCCACACGCCGAAGCTGCGCTTGCGCGTGGTTTGGGCAGCCGTCCCTCGCTGGGCTATCCCGGTGACAAATACGAGATGGGTCTGGAAGCGATCGAAGAGATCGAGGTGATCGCCGCCGAACTCGCCGCACGGGTTTTCAACGCGCGCTATGCCGAAATCCGCGTCGGATCGGGCGCGCTGGCAAATCTGTATGGGTTCATGGCGCTGACCCGGCCCGGTGACACGATCATCGCACCGCCGGCCAGCATCGGCGGTCATGTCACCCACCACGGGGCTGGTTGCGCGGGCCTTTATGGACTGAATACCATCGAGGCGCCGGTGGATGTGGACGGCTACAGTCTGGATCTGGTGTCGCTCGCTGAACTGGCCGAGCGGCACCGGCCCAAGCTGATTACCGTGGGCGGCTCGCTGAATCTCTTTCCGCATCCGGTGGCCGCGGTGCGCGAGATCGCCGACCGGGTCGGCGCCAAGGTTCTGTTCGACGCGGCACATCAATGCGGGATCATCGCCGGTGGCGTCTGGGCCAACCCGCTGGACGAGGGGGCGCATCTGATGACGATGAGCACCTACAAGAGTCTTGGCGGGCCTGCGGGCGGGCTGATCGTGACCAATGATGCCGAGATCGCTGAGAGGCTGGATGCCATCGCCTTTCCCGGCATGACCGCCAATTTCGACGCGGCGAAATCGGCGGCGTTGGCGATCTCGCTGCTGGACTGGGTCGATCATGGTGCGGCCTATGGCCAGGCCATGGTCGATCTGGCGCAGGCGCTGGCCGCCGAACTGGAGGCGCTGGGCATGCCGGTCTTCCATGGGGCGGGAGGGGCCACTGCCTCGCACCAATTCGCGGTCGAGGCGGCGCGGTTCGGCGGCGGTCAGGCCGCGTCGAAGATGCTGCGCCGGGCGGGGTTCCTGGCTTGCGGTATCGGCCTGCCGATAGCACCGATTTCGGGGGATATGAACGGCCTCCGGATCGGGACGCCGGAACTGGTGCGGCGTGGGGTGACATCGGACCACGCCGCCGAACTGGCCTGGCTGATCACGCAAGCCCTGACCGGCAACGACCCCGAGGCGGTGGCCGCAAGGACCCGCGAAATGCGGGGCCGCTTCCAAGGGATGCACTACATCAGGTCGTGACCGGTCCGTTGATCCGTGCTCTACTCCCTTGAAGGCCTCAGAATTCGGGAGACAGGGATCATGCAGTTCGAAAGCCTGTTCGTGATGCTTATTGTGGGTGTTCTGGCCGGTTGGTTGTCCGGCCGGATCATGGCGGGACGTGGGTTCGGCCTGATTGGGAATATGATTGTCGGTGTCGTGGGGGCTTTCCTTGCCGGTTTGATCTTTCCCGCCTTGGGTTTTGCAGTCGGAGGCGGGTTCCTTGCGTCGGTGCTGCATGCAACGATCGGAGCCGTGATCCTGCTGTTCCTGATAGGATTGGTCCGCAAGGCATGATGCTTGTGCCTTGAACCGGGGAAATGTCCGTATGGAGAGACGGTTGGCGGCCGTGCTGGTCGCGGATTTTGCGGGCTACAGTTCCCATGTCGGCCGCAACGAGGAACGCGCAGTCCGCGCGGCGCGCGGACATCTGGATGCCATCGAATTGGTCATCGGCCTGCACCGGGGGCGCGTGGTCAAGACGATGGGCGACGGGTTGCTGGCCGAGTTTTCCTCGTCCCGGGATGCAGTGGGCTGTGCGACCGCCATCCAGCATCGGATGATGGACCGAAATGCGTCTTTGGAGGACTCTGAGCATATGCTCTTGCGGGTCGGCGTTCACTCGGGCGAGATCCTATCGGAGAATGGGGATATCTTCGGCGATGACGTGAACATCGCGGCCCGAATCGAGGCCCAGGCACCGAAAGGCGGCGTCGCTGTTTCGGAGCGTGTCCACGACGAAGTGGTCGGCCGATTGGAGATTGCTTTTCGGGATGCAGGCGCGCCGCCGTTGAAGAACATATCGCGCAGCATCCGTCTGTTCGACTGGATGCCGTCTCGGAAGGCCGATGCGCCTGCAGCGCGCCCAAAGGCCGTCGATGACAAACCCTCGTTGGCGGTTCTTCCCTTGACGAACTGGTCGGCTAATCCGGAAACGGAGTACATTGCCGATGGCCTGACCGAAGATATCATTTCCGCGTTGGCGCGGGTTCCGTGGCTTTTCGTGATCGCCCGGAACTCGTCCTTTGCGTACAAGGGCACCCCGATGGACGTCCGACAGATCGGCCGGGAACTGGGGGTCAAATATGTTCTGGAAGGCAGCATGCGCATCCAGGGCAACCGGATCCGGGTCAGTGGCCAACTTGCCGACACGGCATCAGGTACACAGGTCTGGTCAGAGCGGTTCGACGGCACCGACGAGGACATATTCGATTTGCAGGACAAGGTGACCGCTGCCGTTGTTGCCGCTGTGGCGCCCACCGTGCAGATGGCCGAGATGCAGCGCGCGGCCCAGAGCGCGCCGGGCAATGCCAGCGCCTATGATTACTATCTGCAAGGGCTGGCAGCGCTGAACCGGGCGCAGGTGGCCAAGGCGGCCGATCTGTTGGATGCAGCGATCAAGGCTTCACCGGACTATGCCAAGGCGATGGCGATCAGGGCGTGGTGCCACACTCTGAACGTGGCTTGGCGTGTCGGGTATGCCCAAGAGACCGACCGGACCAGAGGCGGAGAGCTTGCCAATGCAGCGCTTGATCTTGCCCCGGGAGATCTCGAGGTGGCAGCTTATTCCGGGTACGCGCTTGCCTTTTTTGGCCTGGAGATAGAACGGGGCATGGGGCTGGTCCGGCAAGCATGTGAAGGCTGTCCAAGCTTTGCCTGGGCATGGACCTCGCTCGCGATGCTCGAAGCGTTGCAGGGCGACAGCGACAAGGTGCTGGAGCTTGCGGCGCGCGCGCGTCAACTCAACCCCAAAGATCCTTTGTGGTTTCGCGCACTTGTCGCCATCGCCGCCGTTCATCGGGATGCCGGACGGTTTGAAGAGGCGCTAGAGGCCGCGAACGAGGGATTGCGGCTCAATCCCAATGTCGTGGTGCTTTATGTCCATTCGATCTGTTCGCTGTGCGAACTGGACAGGATGGACGAAGCAAAAGCACTGGCTAACCGGCTCTTGGACCTGTCACCCGAATTCTCGGTGTCCCGGTTTCAGGACCACCACAAGTATTTTCGCACTGCATTGCACACCGCGCAGAATACGCGCTTGCTCAGGGCGATGGGGCTACCGGAGTAGCCCCGCGCCGGTTCAATGCGCCATGAAAACGGGAACGGAGGCCTGTTCCAGCATGTTGCGGGTGGCGCCGCCCAGAATGGCCTCGCGGAACCGCGAATGACCATAGGCGCCCATTACCAGCATGTCGGCGCTGGTGTCGGTGGCGTGGCGGTTGAGGATGTCCGACACCCGTGTCATCGTTTTGCTGAGTACGTCGATTTCCACCTTGACGCCATGGCGGGCCAGCATCTGGCTGAGCAGGCCGCCCGGGTCCGAGCGGTCGGGGCCGTGGCGCGGGGGGTCGATTACCACGATCCGTACCAGATCGGCGGCCCGCAGGAAGGGCATCGCCAGCCGGATCGCGCGCATCGCCTCGACGCTTTCATTCCACCCGAGCAGGACGGTGCGCGGCTGTTTCAGCGTTGGCGCGTTGTCGGGCACGACCAGAACCGGGGCGTGCCCTTCGAACATGGCGGCCTCGACGATCGGCTCTGCCTCACTACCGCGATCTTCGCCATAAGGGCGCGACAGCACCACCAGATCCGAGAACCGGGCGCGATGAGCCACATGGCGACCCAGATCGGCAATCTGGGCAACGCCGCTTTCGGCAGACCAGCGCACGCCGGACTTGCCCAGTGTATCCTGAGCCAGTTTCAGAACCTCTTCGGCCTCGGCATTGGCCCGGTTCAGCGTTTCTTGCAGGATCAGCGCGTTGGCGCCGGCATAGTAATAGCCGGTCTGACTCCGGTCGACGCCAAGGCATAGCGCCTCGGCATGGGCGTCCTGAGCTTCGGCCAGGGCGACCAATTGCGCCAAGGCAGCCGGGGCGAGCTTGGGATCGGTCAGAACGGTCAACAGGGATTTATAGGCCATTTGAACCTCGTGACTGCATTTTTGCCCGGATCGGCCCGGGCGTTTCAATTGAGATATGCGTGTCACACATTTCGGGGTCGCGTCTTGATGCAGATCAAAGCGGCATTTCGCTCAACTCTTCAATTAAGCGACCAGTCTAATCCGTCTGGCGTGGCGTGAGAATCGCGCGGGACAAGGCAAAGGGACGCAATATGTCGAACTATATCAAGCTCATCGCGCTTGGTCTCATCGCGCTGTTCGCGGCGATGGGGATCAACTATGCGCGCGACGTGGCTTACATGGTGCATGCAGTCATCGTGCTGCTTGTCTCCGGTGGGCTGTTCATCTGGACGCTGCGCAAGACCGACGAGGCCGGCGGACTGCTCGACCTTTCGGGCGAATACATGGACGATGTCGTCCGTTACGGTGTCATCGCAACCGCATTCTGGGGCGTCGTCGGCTTTCTGGCCGGGACGTTCATCGCATTTCAACTTGCCTTTCCGGGGCTGAATTTCGAATGGGCCCAGGGTTATGCAAATTTTGGCCGTCTGCGCCCGCTGCACACCTCGGCAGTGATTTTCGCATTTGGTGGTAACGCATTGATCGCAACCTCGTTTTACGTGGTCCAGCGCACCAGCGCAGCACGGCTATGGGGTGGCAATCTGGCGTGGTTCGTGTTCTGGGGTTACCAGCTGTTCATCGTTCTGGCGGCAACCGGCTATCTGCTGGGCGGCACCCAGTCGAAGGAATATGCCGAGCCTGAATGGTACGTTGACCTGTGGCTGACCGTGGTTTGGGTCGCTTATCTGGCTGTGTTCCTGGGCACGATCATCAAGCGCAAGGAACCCCATATCTATGTGGCCAACTGGTTCTATCTGAGCTTTATCGTCACCGTCGCCATGCTGCATGTGGTCAACAACCTGACCATCCCCGTCAGCATCTGGGGTTCGAAGTCGGTCATCGTGTGGCCGGGCGTGCAGGACGCCATGGTGCAATGGTGGTATGGTCACAACGCCGTGGGCTTCTTCCTGACCGCCGGCTTCCTGGGCATGATGTACTATTTCATCCCGAAACAGGCCGAACGTCCGGTGTTCAGCTACAAGCTGTCGATCATCCACTTCTGGGCGCTGATCTTCATCTATATCTGGGCCGGTCCGCACCACCTGCATTATACCGCGCTGCCTGACTGGGCCTCGACGCTTGGCATGGTGTTCTCGGTCGTGCTGTGGATGCCGTCCTGGGGGGGCATGATCAACGGTCTGATGACGCTCTCGGGCGCCTGGGACAAGCTGCGCACCGACCCAATCATCCGTATGATGGTGATTTCGGTCGGTTTCTACGGCATGTCCACCTTCGAAGGCCCGATGATGTCGATCCGCGCAGTGAACTCGCTGTCGCACTACACCGACTGGACCATTGGTCACGTGCACTCTGGTGCGCTGGGTTGGAACGGTATGATCACCTTTGGCGCGCTCTACTTCCTGGTGCCGGTGCTGTGGAAGCGGGATCGTCTCTACTCGCTGAAACTGGTGAACTACCACTTCTGGCTCGCCACTATCGGTATCGTGCTCTACGCCGCCTCGATGTGGGTGACCGGGATCATGGAAGGCCTGATGTGGCGCGAAGTGGATGCAAACGGCTTCCTCGTGAACTCGTTCGCCGACACCGTGGCTGCCAAGTTCCCGATGTATGTGGTGCGTGGTCTGGGCGGGGTCCTGTACCTCACCGGTGCCATCATCATGTGCTACAACCTGTGGATGACCGTTCGGAAGGCACCGGCCAAAGAGGCCAGCCTGTCCGTCGCGGTCCCGGCTGAATAAGGAGGGCCGGAGCAATGGCAATTCTCGACAAACATAAAATCCTCGAGACCAACGCGACCCTCCTGCTGATCTTCAGCTTCCTGGTCGTGACCATCGGCGGCATCGTGCAGATCGCACCGCTGTTCTGGCTGGAAAACACCATCGAGAAGGTGGAGGGCATGCGGCCCTACACCCCTCTCGAGATGGCAGGGCGCGAAGTCTACATTCGCGAAGGCTGCTATGTGTGCCACAGCCAGATGATCCGCCCGATGCGCGACGAGGTCGAACGCTATGGCCATTACTCGCTGGCGGCGGAGTCGATGTACGACCACCCGTTCCAGTGGGGCTCCAAGCGGACCGGGCCCGACCTCGCCCGCGTGGGCGGTCGCTACTCGGACGATTGGCACGTGGATCACATGCGTGACCCGCAGTCGGTGGTGCCGGAATCGGTGATGCCCAAATATGGCTACCTGGAACGCACCATGATCGACGGCAAGTATATCGGTGATCTCATGGCCGCCAATGCGATCGTCGGCGTGCCGTACACGGACGAGATGATCGAAGCCGCCCAGGCAGACTTTGCCGCCCAGGCCGATCCCGACAGCGACTATGACGGGCTGCTGGAGCGGTATGGTGACAAGGTCAATGTGCGTAACTTCGACGGTCAGCCGGGTGTCTCCGAGGCCGATGCACTGATCGCTTATCTGCAAATGTTGGGCACGTTGGTCGACTTCTCGACCTTCACGCCGGACGCGAGCCGCTGAGGAGGGGGATATGGAAGAATATACCCTTCTCCGGCAGTTCGCGGACAGCTGGATGCTGCTTGCACTGTTCGCGTTCTTCATCGGTGTGGTGGTCTGGGTGTTCCGCCCGGGATCGACCAGAACCTATGACGACACCGCCAACATCCCGTTCCGGCATGCGGACGCACCTGCGCCCCGTCAGGGCGATACGGCAGCGCCCCTGCGGGGCAACGACAAACCCGCCACATTCAAGGAGGCGCGGCAATGAGCAAGAAACCTGTTCAGAAACAAGAGGTCGAAACCACCGGCCACAGCTGGGACGGGATCGAGGAATACAACAACCCGCTTCCCCGCTGGTGGCTGTGGACCTTCTATCTCTGCATCATCTGGGGCATCGGCTATACCATTGCCTATCCGGCCTGGCCCATGATCAACTCGGCCACCGCCGGGGTGATGGGCTGGTCGACGCGGGCCAATGTCGCGAACGATATCGCCGCAGTGGAAGAGGCAAACGCTCCGATCAATGCCAAGCTGGAGTCAGTCGAACTGACCGCGATCGCATCGGATGCGGATCTGAACTCCTATGCCGTGTCGGCGGGGTCTGCCGTGTTCAAGACCTGGTGCGCCCAGTGTCACGGCTCGGGTGCCGCCGGTGCGGTCGGTTACCCCAACCTGCTGGATGACGATTGGCTGTGGGGTGGTTCGGTCGAGGAGATCCACGAAACCGTCACTGTCGGTATCCGGAACTCGGAAAACGACGATGCGCGCTATTCCGAGATGCCCGCCTTTGGCCGTGACGAGCTGCTGGAGGCCGCCGAAATCGACCAGGTGGTCAATTTCGTGATGTCACTGTCGGGTGAGCCGCAGGATGCCTCTCAGGTGGCGGCCGGTGCAGTGGTCTTCGAGGACAACTGCTCTTCCTGCCATGCCGAGGACGCCACCGGCGACCGCGCGCAGGGCGCCCCTAACCTGGCGGATGCCATCTGGCTCTATGGTGGCGATTACGCTGCGATCGCAGAGTCGGTGAACAACGCCCGCTTTGGCGTGATGCCCCCTTGGGACAGTCGCTTGACCGAAGCGCAGATCCGCGCGGTTTCGGTCTATGTCCACCAGCTGGGCGGTGGCGAGTAGCATAAGGATACCTCCGGGCTGCGATCGCGGCCCGGAGGGTGGCGTCGGCTGTTCGATCTGTTCGCGCGTTTCCTGAACAGCCGGCGCCTTTAGTCATAATCACAAAGCATCCGCCGACCAATCCGGTCGGCGGATCTTTTTTGTGACAGGGGCGCGGAACAGTTAATGGCTTGGGATGCAATCACTATTTCGTGATGATCAGCGAATGGATGCGCCATTTGTACAATGTTTTCGGACGTTTTGGCCGTGTGCGACGTAACGCCCGATGCAATTGCAGCATCAAAAGCTGCGCCACAGATACGCTTTTTGACCCATGTCAAAGTCTGCCGCGCGCGCATCTGGAAGAAGTCGCGCTGTAGAATAGCCAAAACCGGAGTGAGTCCGTGAGCGAGTCGACCCCAGAACCCAGCCTTTACGCCGCCCGAGAGCCCATTTTCCCGCGGCGCGTATCGGGCACGTTCCGCAATCTCAAATGGTTCATCATGGCGGTAACGCTGGGGATTTACTACCTGACGCCCTGGATTCGCTGGGATCGCGGTCCCAGCTTGCCCGACCAAGCTGTGTTGCTGGATATGGCTAACCGGCGCTTTTACTTCTTCTGGATCGAAATCTGGCCGCACGAATTCTATTTTGTCGCGGGTCTGCTGATCATGGCGGGGCTTGGCCTGTTCCTGTTCACTTCGGCATTGGGCCGGGTCTGGTGCGGTTATGCCTGTCCGCAGACAGTGTGGACCGACCTCTTCATCCTGGTCGAACGCTGGATCGAGGGCGACCGCAACGCCCGGCTGCGCCTGCACCGCCAGAAAAAGCTCGATTTCCGCAAGGCGCGGCTGAGGATCACCAAATGGACCACCTGGCTGTTGATCGGTCTCGCCACCGGTGGGGCGTGGGTGTTCTACTTCGCCGATGCGCCGACGCTGCTGCGGGATCTGGTGACCGGCAATGCCCACCCCATTGCATATACGACGATGGCGGTGCTGACCTTTACTACCTTCTTTTTCGGTGGTTTCGCGCGCGAACAGATCTGTATCTACGCCTGCCCCTGGCCGCGTATTCAGGCCGCGATGATGGACGAGGATACGTTGGTTGTAGGCTACCGCGAATGGCGGGGCGAGCCGCGCGGCAAGGGCAAGCGCACGGAGGATTCGGAACTGGGCGATTGCATCGACTGCATGGCCTGCGTCAACGTCTGCCCGGTCGGGATCGATATCCGCGACGGCCAGCAACTGGAATGCATCACCTGCGCGCTGTGTATCGACGCCTGTGACGACATGATGGAGAAGATCGGCAAGCCGCGCGGGCTGATCGACTATATGGCGCTCAAGGACGAAGAGGCCGAGCGTGCCGGTCACCCGCCCAAGAACATCTGGAAGCATATCCTGCGCCCGCGCACCATCATGTATACCAGCCTCTGGTCGCTGGTCGGTTTCGCGTTGCTGTTTGCGCTGTTCATCCGGTCCGACATCGACCTGACGGTGGCCCCGGTTCGCAACCCGACCTTTGTTACCCTTTCGGACGGGTCGATCCGCAACACCTATGACGTGCGCTTGCGCAACAAGCATGGTGAGGAACGCCCGTTCCAACTGTCCGTGGTCGGCGATCCGGCGATGCGGATCGAACTCGAGGGCCTGCCCGATAACAAGGTCGCCGTTCCTGCCGATACCGCCTTTTTGCAGCGGGTCTATATCGTGACACCCAAGGACGCGGCCCCATCTCTAGCGGCCAGTACCGATGTCCGTATCTGGGTCGAGGATCAGAGCAACGGTGAGCGCGCCTATAAGGACACGACATTCAACGGACGGGGGAACTGAAGATGGCTGAGCGCACCTTTACCGGCAAACATGCCGCCATGGTCTTTGTCGGCGCATTCGGTATCATTATCGGGGTGAATATCCTGCTGGCTTATAGCGCGATCAAGACCTTTCCGGGGTTGGAGGTTAAGAACTCCTATGTCGCCAGCCAGGAATTCGATACCCGCCGCGACGCGCAAGAGGCGCTGGGCTGGCATGTGCGCGCCGATGCGACCGGTGGTCTGGTGGTCCTGTCGATCACCGACCAGGCGGGCAAACCGGTCGAGGTTTCCGAGTTGAAGGCGGTGTTGGGTCGCGCCACCCATGTGCAAGAGGATTTCGCGCCCGATTTCGCCTTTGACGGCACGGCCTATGTGGCCAAGGCGGAACTGGGTGATGGCAATTGGAACATCCGCATGGTGGCGCGTGCCGAGGACGGCACCGAATTTATCCAACGCGTCGTTTTGCATGTGAAGGGTTGACCCGATGACGGCGCAACTTCGCCCCTCGCCCGCGGCCTGTCCGGCCTGTGTTGCGGTCCCGGCCCAGCCCGCCCGCCCGGTGCCCGAGGATGTGCAGATCGCGCTGTCTTTGCCGGGCATCCACTGTTCGGCCTGTATCTCGACGGTCGAGCGCGCCTTGCAGGCCCATCCGGGGGTCGAGGACGCGCGGGTGAACCTGACGCTGAAACGGGCCCTGATCAAGGCCGGGCCCGAGCTGCGCGCCGCCGATCTGATCCCGGTGCTGGAGCGTGTCGGATACGAGGCGCACGAGCTTGACCCCGGAACACTCAACGCGACCCGCACCGACCGGGCGGGGCGCGACTTGCTGATGCGGCTGGCGGTGGCGGGCTTTGCCTCGATGAACGTGATGCTGCTGTCGGTCTCGGTCTGGTCCGGTGCCTCGGACGCGACGCGGGACATGTTCCACTGGATTTCCGCCGCCATTGCGATGCCTGCCATCGCCTTTTCCGGCCAGCCCTTTTTTGTTAGCGCCTGGGGGGCACTCAAGGCCAGGCGGCTCAACATGGATGTCCCCATCGTGTTGGCCATCGTTCTGGCGCTGGTCACCTCGCTTTGGGAAACCTCGCTGAGCGGCGAGCATGCCTATTTCGATGCGGCGTTGACGCTGACCTTTTTCCTGCTTGCAGGTCGCTATCTGGATTACCGTACCCGCGCCGTGGCCCGGTCTGCGGCCGAGGAACTGGCCGCGCTGGAGGTGCCGCGCGCGATCCGGCTGCATGACGGGGTCGAAACCGAGGTCGCCGTTGCGCAACTGGCGGTGGGCGACCTGATCCTGGTGCGCCCCGGCGGGCGGATGCCCGTCGATGGCGAGATTGTCGAGGGGCGTTCGGAACTGGACCGCTCGCTGCTCACCGGCGAAACGCTGCCGATCTTTGCCGAACCGGGGCTTGTGGTCAGCGCGGGCGAGGTCAACCTGACCGGTCCGCTGGTGATCCGCGCCAGCGCGGTGGGGCAGGATACCTCGCTGCACCGCATGGCCGATCTGGTGGCCATCGCCGAAAGCGGGCGCTCGCGTTATACCTCGCTGGCCGACAGCGCCGCGAAACTCTATGCGCCGGGGGTGCATATCCTCTCGGCGCTCAGTTTTGTCGGCTGGTATCTCTACAGCTGGGATGTGCGCACCGCGCTCAACATCGCCGCCGCCGTGCTGATCATCACCTGTCCCTGTGCGTTGGGCCTCGCGGTGCCGGCGGTGACGACGGCCGCCTCGGGGCGTCTTTTCAAGCGGGGAATGCTGATCAAGCATGCCACCGCGCTGGAACGTCTGGCCGAGGTGGACACGGTCGTGTTCGACAAGACCGGCACGCTGACGGCGGGCACACCCGAACTGACCAATCTGGGCGATCACCGCCGCGCCGACATGGAGGTCGCACTGGCGCTGGCAGAGGCGTCCTCGCATCCGCTTTCCGTTGCGATCACCCGCGCCGCGCGGGCCGCCGGGCTGCATCCGGCCCGGATCGACGATGTGACCGAGGTGCCGGGGTTCGGCGCCAAAGGTGTCTGGCAGGGACAACGGGTGCGGCTGGGCCGCGCCGCCTGGGTCGGGGCCGTGCAGGCCGCGCAGACCTCGGCCTGGCTGGCGGTCGGCGACCGGGCGCCGGTGGCGTTTCTGTTCTCCGACGCGCTGCGCCCGGGGGCCGAGGAAACCGTCTCGGGCCTAAAAGCCGCGGGCAAGGAGGTTCTGCTCATTTCGGGCGATACCACCGGCGCGGTCGAGGCACTGGCCCGGCGTCTGGGGATCGAGAACTGGATGGCCGAGGCCCTGCCGCAGGACAAGGCTGACCGGGTGCAGGCATTGGCCGACGCGGGCAAGCGGGTGCTGATGGTGGGCGACGGATTGAACGATACCGCCGCTCTGGCCGCCGCCCATGTGTCGATCTCGCCCGCCTCGGCGCTGGACGCCGCGCGCGTCGCCTCTGATATCGTGCTGCTGGGCAACGACTTGTCCCCGATTGCCGGGGCCTGCGATACCGCCATCCGCGCCACCAAACGTATCCGCGAAAACTTCCGCATCGCCACTGTCTATAACGTGATTGCCGTGCCGCTTGCGGTGGCGGGGCTCTGCTCGCCACTGATCGCGGCCTTGGCGATGTCGACCTCGTCGATTACCGTGTCCCTGAACGCCCTGCGCCTGAGGTGAGTTGATGGAAGTCCTGGCGATCCTGATCCCGATATCGCTGATCCTTGGCGCGGTGGGCCTGTTGGCCTTTGTCTACACCGTGCGGTCGGACCAGTATGACGATCCCGAAGGCGATGCGCGCCGGATCCTGTCGGGGGACTGGGACGACAAGCCCAAGCCTTGACCCCGCCGCGCCCTGCGCCAGAGTGGGAACCGAAGGGGAGGGACAAGATGGAAATCTACGAGAATGGCAGCCGTCCGACGCGCAAGGCGAATTCGGATTGGTTCACCGGCACGGTCTGGCAGGATCCGGTGGTCGAGGCGCCGGTGCCCGCGCGGGTGCGGGCGCTGCGGGTCGGGTTCGAACCGGGTGCGCGTACTGCATGGCATACTCATCCGCTGGGCCAGACGTTGTATGTGTTGTCCGGCAGCGGCCTGGTCGGACTACGCGACGCAGCCCCGCGCGTGATCCGCGCGGGCGACACGGTCTGGATCCCGCCCGGCGAGGAGCACTGGCACGGCGCCGGCCCGGAAACCGGCATGGTGCATCTGGCCATTCAGGAGGCCGAAGACGGTCAGGTCGCCAACTGGCTGGAGAAGGTGAGCGACGCCGACTATCTGACCCCGCCCCAGACGGTGCCGAACCGGCCTTGAATTCGCGGCCTGCTCCGGCTATGTGCCGATAGTCCGCAAGCAGAGAGAAGTCAGGCATATGGCCACCATCAACCCGATCCAGTTCATCCAGCAGGTCCGCGCCGAAGTGTCCAAGGTCGTCTGGCCGACCCGCCGCGAGGTGCTGCTGACCACGGTGATGGTGTTCATCATGGCGGCGTTGACGGCTGTTTTCTTCGCGCTGGTCGACCTGTCGATCCGGGGCGGACTGCAACTGTTGCTGGGCATGTTCAACTGACCAGGGCCCGCGCCGCGGCGCAATCCGGCCTTGCACATCGCCGGATCAGGGGCTAGGTCACGCAGTACCTTCGGGACGGGCGTGCGGCGATTCGAGCTGCGCGCCGCTTTTTGTTCCGGCGGGCCGCTCGATGGGTGGCCGCAATTCAGAAATGCTCCGGGACGCGCCCGCGGACCGGCCAGAAGACGAGGACGACAGGGTCATGGCGAAACGGTGGTATTCGGTCAGCGTGCTTTCGAACTTCGAAAAGAAGGTCGCCGAGACGATCCGCGCCTCGGTCGCCGAACACGGGCTCGAAGATCAGATCGACGAGGTGCTGGTGCCGACCGAAGAGGTCATCGAGGTGCGCCGCGGCAAGAAGGTCTCGACCGAACGTCGGTTCATGCCCGGTTATGTGCTGGTGCACATGGAGATGTCCGACCAGGGCTATCACCTGATCAACACGATCAACCGGGTCACCGGTTTCTTGGGCCCGCAGGGTCGCCCGATGCCGATGCGCGATGCCGAGGTCAACCAGATCCTCAACCGCGTGCAGGAAGGTGAAGAGGCGCCGCGCACCCTGATCTCGTTCGAGATCGGTGAGCGCGTCAAGGTCAACGACGGCCCGTTCGAAGGCTTTGATGGCATGGTCGAGGGCGTCGATGACGACAGCCAGAAACTGCGCGTGTCGGTGTCGATCTTCGGTCGCGAAACCCCGGTCGAGCTCGACTTTACCCAGGTCGCGAAACAGGGCTGATCGCAGCAAGACTGCGCTGCCCTTAAAACCATCGGCGCCTTGGACCTTTACCGCGCGGCACTTGCATTGTCGGGCGTTCCGGTCTATCGGCACCCGATGCCGCCCTTGGGCGGCGAATCCCGTGGGAGACGGAGGGGGCGCGCCCCGGAGGTCGGACCACATCAATAGCATCTGCCGGATCGCGTTCCGGCGGAGTTGAAAAGGAGAAGGCCAATGGCCAAGAAACTGATCGGCACGCTGAAGCTTCAGGTGCCCGCAGGCAAGGCTAACCCGTCGCCGCCAGTTGGTCCGGCGCTGGGTCAGCGCGGCATCAACATCATGGAATTCTGCAAGGCGTTCAACGCCAAGACCGCAGACATGGAAGTGGGCGCACCCTGCCCGACCGTGATTTCCTATTATCAGGACAAGTCCTTTACCATGGACATCAAGACGCCGCCCGCGTCCTATTTCCTGAAGAAGGCCGCCAAGATCCAGTCGGGTTCCAAGACCCCCTCGCGCGCGACCGCCGGCACCGTCACCGTTGCCCAGGTCCGCGAAATCGCCGAGGCAAAGATGAAGGATCTGAACGCCAACGATATCGAAGGCGCAATGCAGATCATCCTGGGCTCTGCCCGGTCCATGGGCATCGAGGTGAAATAAGATGGCAAAGCTTGGAAAACGCACCCGCGCTGCCCGCGAAGCCTTTGCTGGCAAGGAAGAGCTGTCGGTCGAAGAAGCCGTTGCGCTGGTCAAGTCGGCCGCCTCGGCCAAGTTCGACGAGACCGTCGAGATCGCAATGAACCTGGGTGTTGACCCGCGTCACGCCGACCAGATGGTTCGCGGCGTTGTCGGCCTGCCCAACGGCACCGGCAAAACCGTGCGCGTCGCTGTCTTTGCTCGTGGCCCCAAGGCTGAAGAAGCCCAGGCCGCAGGCGCGGACATCGTTGGCGCCGAGGACCTGATGGAAACCATCCAGTCCGGCAAGATCGAGTTCGATCGCTGCATCGCGACCCCCGACATGATGCCGGTTGTCGGTCGTCTGGGTAAAATCCTGGGCCCGCGCAACCTGATGCCGAACCCCAAAGTCGGCACCGTGACCATGGACGTCGCCCAGGCCGTGCAGAACGCCAAGGGCGGTGAAGTCCAGTTCAAGGTCGAAAAGGCCGGTGTCATCCATGCAGGCGTCGGCAAGGTGTCGTTCGACGAGGCCAAACTGGTCGAGAACGTTCGCGCGTTTGTGGATGCTGTGGCCAAGGCCAAACCGGCCGGTGCCAAGGGCACCTACCTGAAAAAGATCGCGATCAGCTCGACCATGGGTCCGGGTGTGTCGGTTGACGTGGCGAGCGCCTCGGGCAACTAAGCGGTCAGACTGGCGGCTTTGTTCGCCAGATACAGACAAGGGAACCCGGCCTGTTTCTCGCAGTGCCGGGTTTTCTTTTTCCGGTTCAGCCCGCCCGCCCCAGCAAACTGCGTTTCCACCGCCCCAGCAGAATGCGCGCGCGCCGATGCAGGGGTGGGCGTTTCTCCATGTAGAACCGAGCCCGGGCGCCCATGAAATCATCCTGATACCCCTTCAGAAAGGGGGCGATGCCCCGGCCTGCCTGAAAGGACGCGCGCACCTCAGCCATGCGCGGTCCCCATTCCTGGCAATGAAACACACGCAATTCGGGACGATTGATCAGGCGCAGACCAAAGGCCCCGGTTTCCGAGCAGTAGAGTTCCACCGCCGCTTCGGAGCCAAACCGGCCAAAGGCATCGGCATCGCTTTGCTGAGCCCGCTGCGCCTCGCGCCACACTTGTGCGGGCAGGATCGCGAAACAGTTGCTGAACCGCTGCGTGCGCATCAGGTCTGTGCCGGGCAGGGGCGTATCCGCACGAAACGGCAGGGTCGAGCCTGTCAGGAAAAGGGCTCCGTGGCGGGTCATTGCTTCCATTGACTCGGCCTGCCAGGGCAGATTGGACTCGCGATAGGGTAGGGTATCGAGCCGCACGATACAGACCAGATCGTCGCCGATCAGATCGAATTGTTGCCACAAGAGGTTGGTCTCGTTCTCGGTCGTCTGGGCGGGATCGGTTTGTCCCGCAATCACCAATTCGGCGCCAAACGCGTCTGCAAGGTCGGTCATATCCTTGGCGATGGCCGGGTCCTGGCCGACATGTACAACAAGGCGATCCGGCGGTTGATCGAAAAACCCCATCCAGTCGCGCAGGATAGTGCAATGCGCCGGTTGCAGGACAAAGGTCAGAAGTGAGAAACCGTTTGCTTCGGTCATCGGCCTCCGCCCTTTGAGTTGCACTGTCTTGGGCGGGGCTGCCCGTCGCATGGCGGGATGCTAACAATGGCCTCTGCCGGGGTCAACGCGCGCCAGGCCCGCTTTGACTTGCCGCGGGTGGGCGGTATAGGCTACGCGGCGGAAAAGAGCAGCATATCAATGAGGCAGGCAGTGATGAACGATCGGAACGCGGGATGACGGCGCCCTGGCATGTTGGTGCCATTCTCAACGAACCTTTGCCCGATACACTCCGCTTCGCTGCTTGGTATCTCGAAGCCGGGGCCGAGGGGCTTACCTTGCTGTTCGATAATCCGCATGACCCTGCGATACCGGTTCTGAGCACGCATCCGCGCATCGACTGCGTCGCGTGTACGCCCGAGTTCTGGGCCGATCTGGGGCTGACGCCGGAAACCCGGTTTACCAAGCGACAGAATGCGGCGCTGACCTGGGCTTACAGGCGGCAGACCGAAGGATGGTTGCTGAATGTCGATGCCGACGAGTTCATGTGGGCGTCGAACGGCGGGATAGCTGCCTTTCTTTCGGAGCAGTCGACCCAAGTCGAGGCGATCCGAGTCGAAACGGCCGAGATCGTGGCAGGTCCTGATGGGCTGACGGGCCAGGTCTATCGCCTGCCGATGGAGCGCGACGCCGCACGCCGTGTCTATGGTGACAGTGCTGCCCTGTTCGGGCCGCGCCGCAAAGGGCTGATTGGACATCCACAAGGCAAATCTTTCATTCGTTGCGGGTTAAAGAACGTGTTCCTGCGCCAGCACTGGGCGCAACGTCAGGGCGGCGGCGAATTGGCCGAAACTTTCGTGCCGGTGCGCGGCGGAGCGGTGGCGCTGTTGCATCATATCGGGCTCGACTACGAAGTCTGGCGGTCCAAGCTTGACTGGCGCCTTGTGTCGAGCGGGTTCACGGTGCCGCTGACCGAACGGATCCGCGTGCTGCTGGACGAGCCCGATGCCGAGACACGCCTGCGCGCTTTGCATGGTGACCTGCACGGGGTCGACCCGGTGCGGCTCGACCGGCTGCGGGCCGAGGGGGCTTGCCTGGAACTGCCGATCGATGTGGATGGGGCCGCGGCGCGAATCTTTGGTGCGCGGTTCCCCGCCGGATGAGCCCGCGACCGGTCGTTTTACCCCTTGGAAACCCCATCGCTCTGGCCTAAGAGAGGGGGCGAAGTAAAGCGTGCGATTCGTCGTGCGCTTTATTTTGTTTCGTCCAAGACGGTGGGTGGCCGCATCCGTGGCCTTAATCTCCTGCCTGAGACGGGTACAGACCAAAGAGATCGGGGGCTCGACCCTCGGGCGATTATTTGGCTCCACCCCGTAAAACGGACATGAACGCCGGGTGAGAGCCCGGCAAATATGAGCCGGGATGTTCACCATCCCAAATTTGGAGAGAACTGTGGATAGAGCCCAGAAAGAGAAAGTGGTCGAGGAACTCGGCCAGATCTTCGAAAGCTCTGGCGTCGTGGTGGTTGCTCACTACGCCGGTCTGACAGTTGCCGAGATGCAGGACCTGCGCGCGCGTGCACGCGAAGCGGGTGGGTCTGTGCGTGTTGCCAAGAACAGGCTCGCCAAGATCGCCCTTGAGGGTAAGCCGTGTGCAAGCATGGCCGACCTGCTGACGGGTATGACCGTTCTGACCTATTCCGAGGACCCCGTGGCAGCAGCCAAGGTGGCCGAGGGCTTCGCCAAGGATAACAAGAAATTTGAGATCCTCGGCGGTGCAATGGGCGAGAACGCTCTGGACCGTGCCGGCGTCGAAGCCGTGTCGAAAATGCCGTCGCGTGAAGAGCTCATTGCTCAGATCGTGTCCTGCATCGGCGCACCTGCTTCGAACATCGCTGGCGCGATTGGCGCACCTGCAAGCAATATCGCTGGCATCCTTTCCACCATCATCGAGAAGGCGGAAGCTGCGTAAGCGGTTGGCACTGAATGATCTGCGTGGGGCATGTGCCCTGACGTTGGAACACACACTGTAAACGGAAAGAGCTGATAAAATGGCTGATCTGAAAGCACTCGCAGAAAGCATCGTGGGTCTGACCCTGCTGGAAGCACAGGAACTGAAAACCATCCTGAAGGATGAATACGGCATCGAGCCCGCAGCTGGCGGCGCCGTGATGGTTGCAGCAGCAGGCGGCGACGCCGGCGCAGCGGCCGAAGAAGAAAAGACCGAATTCGACGTCGTCCTGAAGAACGCCGGCGCTTCGAAAATCAACGTGATCAAAGAAGTTCGCGGCATCACCGGTCTGGGCCTGAAAGAAGCCAAGGATCTGGTCGAAGCCGGCGGCAAGATCAAAGAAGGCATTGCCAAGGCAGAAGCCGAAGAGATCAAGGCAAAGCTGGAAGCAGCTGGCGCCGAGGTCGAGCTGGCCTAAGGCCGATCGGTCAGGAGCCGTTTTCCGACACGGAAAACGGGCCGGAATTTTTGCAAAATTCCGGTTGCGCTCCGAAACTACGAGGCTGGACCCGGGAAATCCGGGTCCAGCCGAACCTGTCTTAGAAAGGACCCCTGCGGGGGGTGTTTTCTAAGGCGCGGTTCACGGATCGGGAGGCCGCCACTCGGGACGGTGGCCATGAATTGATCCGAAACGCTCCGTCTCGAATGGTCAAGGCGCTGGGGCCCGGCGGTGCCCTTGACCGGTGAGAAACTGAAAGGTGACATCTGACATGGCTCAAACGTTCCTTGGCCAGAAACGTCTTCGCAAATATTACGGCAAAATCCGCGAAGTGCTGGAAATGCCGAACCTCATCGAGGTCCAGAAATCCTCCTACGACCTGTTCCTGAACTCCGGCGATGCGCCTCAGCCTCTGGATGGCGAAGGCATCATGGGCGTGTTCCAGTCGGTCTTTCCGATCAAGGATTTCAACGAAACCAGCGTGCTGGAATTCGTGAAATACGAGCTGGAAAAGCCGAAATACGATGTCGAGGAGTGCATGCAGCGCGACATGACCTACAGCGCCCCGCTGAAGGTCACACTGCGCCTGATCGTGTTCGATGTCGACGAGGATACCGGCGCCAAATCCGTCAAGGACATCAAGGAGCAGGACGTGTTCATGGGCGACATGCCCCTGATGACGCCCAACGGCACCTTCATCGTGAACGGCACCGAGCGCGTGATCGTGTCCCAGATGCACCGTTCGCCCGGCGTTTTCTTCGACCATGACAAGGGCAAGACCCACTCCTCGGGCAAGCTGCTCTTTGCCTGCCGCATCATCCCGTATCGCGGCTCGTGGCTGGATTTCGAATTCGACGCCAAGGACATCGTCTTTGCCCGTATCGACCGTCGCCGCAAGCTGCCGGTGACGACCCTGCTCTATGCGCTGGGCCTGGATCAGGAAGGCATCATGGATGCCTATTTCAAGACAGTCTCCTATCGTCTGGAGAAAAAGCGCGGTTGGGTCACTCCGTTCTTCCCCGAGCGTGTGCGCGGCACCCGTCCGACCTATGACTTGATCGACGCCGCCTCGGGCGAGGTGATCGCCGAAGCCGGCAAGAAGGTCACCCCGCGCGCGGTGAAGAAGCTGATCGAAGAAGGCAGCGTGACCGACCTTTTGGTCCCGTTCGAGCATATCGTCGGCAAGTTCGCGGCCAAGGACATCATCAACGAGGAAACCGGCGCGATCTATGTCGAGGCCGGTGACGAGCTGACGCTGGAATATGACAAGGATGGCGATCTGATCGGCGGCACCGTCAAGGAGCTGATCGACAACGGCGTCACCGACATCCCGGTGCTGGATATCGACAACATCAACGTCGGTCCCTACATCCGCAACACCATGGCGCAGGACAAGAACATGAACCGGGAAACCGCGCTCATGGACATTTACCGCGTCATGCGTCCGGGCGAGCCGCCCACCGTCGAGGCCGCCTCGGCCCTGTTTGACACCCTGTTCTTTGACAGCGAGCGCTATGATCTCTCTGCCGTGGGCCGGGTCAAGATGAACATGCGCCTCGATCTGGATGCCGCAGACACGCAGCGCACCCTGCGCCGCGAAGACATCATCGCCTGCATCAAGGCGCTGGTCGAACTGCGCGACGGCAAGGGTGACATTGACGATATCGACCACCTTGGCAACCGCCGGGTGCGTTCGGTCGGCGAACTGATGGAAAACCAGTATCGCGTCGGCTTGCTGCGGATGGAGCGCGCCATCAAGGAGCGCATGTCCTCGGTCGAGATCGACACCGTGATGCCGCAGGACCTGATCAATGCGAAACCTGCCGCTGCCGCCGTGCGCGAGTTCTTCGGCTCTTCGCAGCTGTCGCAGTTCATGGACCAGACCAACCCGCTGTCCGAGGTGACGCACAAGCGTCGTCTTTCGGCGCTTGGGCCGGGCGGTCTGACCCGTGAGCGTGCCGGTTTCGAGGTGCGCGACGTTCACCCGACCCACTATGGCCGGATGTGCCCCATTGAAACGCCCGAAGGTCCGAACATCGGTCTGATCAACTCGCTGGCCACCTTTGCCCGCGTGAACAAATACGGCTTCATCGAGACCCCCTACCGCGTCGTCAAGGGCGGGCAGGTCACCGATGAGGTGCACTATATGTCCGCGACCGAGGAAATGCGCCACACCGTGGCGCAGGCCAACGCCACCCTGGACGAGAATGGCAAGTTCGTGAACGAGCTGGTCAACACCCGTCAGGCCGGCGACTATACGCTGGCCCCGATGGAAAGCGTCGACCTGATCGACGTGTCGCCGAAACAGCTGGTTTCGGTCGCCGCCTCGCTCATCCCGTTCCTCGAAAACGACGACGCCAACCGCGCTCTGATGGGCTCGAACATGCAGCGTCAGGCGGTTCCGCTTCTGCGGGCTGAGGCGCCGCTGGTCGGCACCGGGATCGAGGAAAAGGTCGCCATCGACTCGGGCGCGGCCATCCAGGCCAAGCGTGCGGGCATCATCGACCAGATCGACGCGCAGCGGATCGTGATCCGCGCCACCGAGGATCTGGAACTGGGCGATGCGGGCGTCGACATCTACCGCATGCGCAAGTTCCAGCGGTCGAACCAGAACACCTGCATCAACCAGCGCCCGCTGGTGAAAGTGGGTCAGCAGGTTTCCAAGGGCGAGGTCATCGCCGACGGTCCCTCGACCGATATGGGCGAACTGGCTCTGGGCAAGAACGTTGTCGTCGCGTTCATGCCGTGGAATGGCTATAACTACGAGGACTCGATCCTGATCTCGGAACGCATCGCGCGTGACGACGTCTTTACCTCGATCCATATCGAGGAATTCGAAGTTGCCGCCCGCGACACCAAGCTGGGGCCGGAAGAGATCACCCGCGACATCCCGAACGTCGGCGAGGAAGCGCTGCGCAATCTCGACGAGGCGGGCATCGTCTATATCGGTGCCGAAGTGCAGCCGGGCGACATTCTGGTGGGCAAGATCACGCCCAAGGGTGAAAGCCCGATGACCCCGGAAGAAAAGCTGCTGCGCGCCATCTTCGGCGAGAAGGCCAGCGATGTGCGCGACACCTCGCTGCGCGTGAAGCCGGGCGATTACGGCACCGTGGTCGAGGTTCGCGTGTTCAACCGCCACGGCGTCGACAAGGACGAGCGCGCGCTGCAGATCGAGCGCGAGGAAGTCGAGCGTCTGGCCCGTGACCGGGACGACGAGCTGGCGATCCTCGACCGCAACATCTATGCGCGTCTGAAGTCGCTGATCTTGGGCAAGACCGCGGTCAAGGGCCCCAAGGGCATCAAGCCGGGTTCCGAGATCACCGAAGAGCTGCTGGAAACCTTGACCCGCGGTCAGTGGTGGATGCTGGCGCTGGAAGGTGAGCAGGATGCCCAGATCGTCGAAGCGCTGAACGAGCAGTACGAACTGCAAAAGCGCGCCCTGGATGCCCGTTTCGAAGACAAGGTCGAAAAGGTGCGTCGCGGCGACGATCTGCCCCCGGGCGTGATGAAGATGGTCAAGGTCTTCATCGCGGTGAAGCGCAAGCTGCAGCCGGGTGACAAGATGGCCGGCCGTCACGGGAACAAGGGTGTGATTTCGAAAGTGGTGCCGATGGAGGACATGCCGTTCCTCGCAGACGGGACCCCGGTCGATTTCTGCCTCAACCCGCTGGGTGTGCCGTCGCGGATGAACGTCGGTCAGATCCTCGAAACCCATATGGGCTGGGCCGCGCGCGGTCTGGGCCTGAATGTGGACGAGGCGTTGCAGGAATACCGCCGCTCGGGCGACCTGACACCGGTGCGGGACGCGATGAAGCACGCCTATGGCGAGGATGTCTATGCCGAGGGTATCTCGGGCATGGACGAGGACACGCTGGTCGAGGCCGCAGGCAACGTCACCCGTGGCGTTCCGATCGCAACACCGGTCTTCGACGGTGCGAAAGAGGCGGATGTGAACGATGCCCTGACACGCGCCGGTTTCGATACCTCGGGCCAGTCGGTTCTGTTCGACGGACGTACCGGCGAACAGTTCGCGCGCCCCGTCACCGTGGGCATCAAGTATCTGCTCAAGCTGCACCACCTGGTCGATGACAAGATCCACGCGCGTTCGACCGGCCCTTACAGCCTGGTGACCCAGCAGCCGCTGGGCGGCAAGGCGCAGTTCGGCGGTCAGCGTTTCGGGGAGATGGAGGTCTGGGCTCTGGAAGCCTATGGCGCCGCTTACACCCTGCAGGAAATGCTGACGGTGAAGTCGGACGACGTGGCCGGCCGGACCAAGGTCTACGAGTCGATCGTCAAGGGCGAGGACAATTTCGAGGCGGGCATTCCCGAGAGCTTCAACGTTCTGGTGAAAGAAGTCCGCGGCCTCGGCCTGAACATGGAACTCCTGGATGCGGAGGTGGAGGACTGAGAATTTTCGCCGAAAATTCTCGCCCCACATTTTCCGACGAAAAATGTGGGGCCTCCCCCCATCATCCGCACGAATTTGAGGTATACAAATGAACCAGGAACTGACCAACAACCCGTTCAATCCGCTGACACCGCCCAAGGTGTTTGACGAGATCAAGGTCTCTCTGGCATCGCCCGAGCGGATCCTGTCGTGGTCTTATGGCGAGATCAAGAAGCCCGAGACCATCAACTATCGCACGTTCAAGCCCGAGCGTGACGGCCTGTTCTGCGCGCGTATCTTTGGCCCGATCAAGGATTACGAATGCCTGTGCGGCAAGTACAAGCGCATGAAATATCGCGGCGTTGTCTGCGAGAAATGCGGTGTCGAGGTGACGCTGCAGAAGGTGCGTCGCGAGCGTATGGGCCATATCGAACTGGCCGCGCCCGTCGCACATATCTGGTTCCTGAAATCGCTGCCCAGCCGGATCGGCCTGATGCTGGACATGACGCTGCGCGATCTGGAACGCATCCTCTATTTTGAAAACTACGTGGTCACCGAGCCGGGCCTGACCGATCTCACCTACGGTCAGCTGATGACCGAAGAAGAGTTCATGGATGCCCAGGACCAGTATGGCATGGACGCCTTCACCGCCAATATCGGCGCCGAGGCAATCCGCGAGATGCTGTCCCAGATCGACCTCGAGGCCGAAGCCGAACAGCTGCGCGCCGATCTGGCCGAGGCCACCGGTGAGCTGAAGCCCAAGAAGATCATCAAACGGCTGAAAGTCGTCGAGAGCTTCCTGGAATCCGGCAACCGCCCGGAATGGATGGTGCTGACCGTGATCCCGGTCATCCCGCCGGAACTGCGTCCGCTGGTGCCGCTGGACGGGGGCCGCTTTGCGACCTCGGACCTGAACGACCTGTATCGCCGCGTCATCAACCGGAACAACCGTCTGAAGCGTCTGATCGAGCTGCGCGCGCCCGATATCATCGTGCGCAACGAAAAGCGGATGCTGCAAGAGTCGGTCGACGCCCTGTTCGACAACGGCCGCCGCGGCCGGGTGATCACCGGCGCCAACAAGCGCCCGCTGAAATCGCTGTCGGACATGCTCAAGGGCAAGCAGGGCCGCTTCCGTCAGAACCTTCTGGGGAAACGCGTCGACTTCTCGGGCCGTTCGGTCATCGTGACCGGCCCCGAGCTGAAGCTGCACCAGTGCGGCCTGCCGAAGAAGATGGCGCTGGAACTGTTCAAGCCGTTCATCTATTCGCGGCTCGAGGCCAAGGGCCTCAGCAGCACCGTGAAACAGGCCAAGAAACTGGTCGAAAAAGAGCGTCCCGAGGTTTGGGATATCCTCGACGAGGTGATCCGCGAGCACCCGGTTCTGCTGAACCGCGCGCCGACGCTGCACCGTCTGGGCATCCAGGCGTTCGAACCGATCCTGATCGAAGGCAAGGCGATCCAGCTGCACCCGCTGGTCTGCTCGGCCTTCAACGCCGACTTCGACGGTGACCAGATGGCCGTGCACGTCCCGCTGAGCCTTGAGGCTCAGCTTGAAGCGCGCGTTCTGATGATGTCGACGAACAACGTTCTGTCGCCCGCCAACGGCGCACCGATCATCGTTCCCTCGCAGGACATGATCCTGGGTCTCTACTATCTGACCCTTGAACGCGAAGGCATGGTCGGCGAAGGCAAGATCTTTGGTTCGATCGACGAGGTTCAGCACGCTCTGGACGCGGGCGAGGTGCATCTGCACACCAAGGTCACCGCGCGCATCGCGCAGATCGACGACGAGGGCAATGAGGTGCTCAAGCGCTTCGAGACCACTCCGGGTCGTGTGCGCCTGGGCGCGCTGCTGCCGATGAACAACAAAGCCCCGTTCGAACTGGTCAACCGTCTGTTGCGCAAGAAAGAGGTGCAGCAGGTGATCGACACCGTCTACCGCTACTGCGGCCAGAAAGAGTCGGTGATCTTCTGCGACCAGATCATGACCATGGGCTTCCGTGAGGCGTTCAAGGCCGGCATTTCGTTCGGCAAGGACGACATGGTGATCCCCGATGACAAATGGGGCATCGTGGACGAGACCCGCGACCAGGTGAAGGATTTCGAACAGCAGTACATGGACGGCCTGATCACCCAGGGCGAAAAGTACAACAAGGTTGTCGATGCCTGGTCCAAGTGTAACGACCGTGTCACCGAAGCGATGATGTCCACCATCTCGGCGGACAAGCGTGACGAGAACGGTGCCGTGATGGAGCCGAACTCCGTCTACATGATGGCCCACTCGGGTGCGCGGGGCTCGGTCACTCAGATGAAACAGCTGGGCGGCATGCGTGGCCTGATGGCCAAGCCGAACGGCGACATCATCGAGACGCCGATCATCTCGAACTTCAAGGAAGGTCTGACCGTTCTTGAATACTTCAACTCGACCCACGGCGCCCGTAAGGGTCTGTCGGACACCGCTCTTAAAACGGCGAACTCGGGTTACCTGACCCGCCGTCTGGTGGACGTGGCGCAGGACTGCATCGTGCGCGAGCATGACTGCGGCACCGATCGCGGCGTGACCGCCGAAGCGGCGGTCAACGACGGCGAAGTCGTGGCCTCGCTGGCCGAGCGCGTGCTGGGCCGTGTCGCCGCCGACGATATCCTGCGTCCGGGCACCGAAGAAGTGCTGGTGGCCGCCGGTCAGCTGATCGACGAGCGGATGGCCGATGCCATCCACGAAGCCGGCGTGCAGACCTCGCGGGTCCGCTCGCCGCTGACTTGCGAAAGCGAGGAAGGCGTCTGTGCCATGTGCTATGGCCGTGACCTGGCGCGCGGCACCATGGTGAACCAGGGCGAGGCCGTGGGCATCATCGCGGCGCAGTCGATCGGTGAACCGGGGACCCAGTTGACCATGCGGACCTTCCACATCGGCGGCGTGGCCCAGGGTGGCCAGCAGTCGTTCCAGGAAGCGAACCAGGACGGCACCATCGCGTTCGAAAACCCGCAGCTGCTGGTCAATGCCGCAGGCGAAAGCCTGGTCATGGGCCGCAACATGAAGCTGTTGATCAAGGACGCGCAGGGCGAGGAACGTGCCAGCTTCAAGCTGGGTTACGGCTCGAAACTGTTCGTCAAGGACGGCGCCCAGATCAAGCGTGGCGACAAGCTGTTCGAATGGGATCCCTACACCCTGCCGATCATCGCCGAGAAGGCCGGTACCGCCAAATATGTCGACCTTGTTTCGGGCATCGCTGTCCGCGACGAGACCGACGAGGCCACCGGCATGACCCAGAAGATCGTGATCGACTGGCGGGCTGCGCCCAAGGGCAGCGACCTCAAGCCCGAGATCATCCTGGTGGACAGCGATGGCGAACCGGTCCGCAACGACGCGGGCAACCCGGTTCACTATCCGATGTCGGTGGACGCGATTCTGTCGATCGAAGATGGCCAGGTCATCGAGGCCGGCGACGTCATCGCACGTATCCCGCGCGAAGGCGCCAAGACCAAGGACATCACCGGGGGTCTGCCCCGTGTGGCGGAACTGTTCGAGGCCCGTCGTCCCAAGGACCACGCGATCATCGCCGAGATCGACGGGTATGTACGCTTTGGCCGCGACTACAAGAACAAGCGTCGTATCTCGATCGAGCCGTCGAACGAGGCCATGGAACCCGTCGAATACATGGTGCCCAAGGGCAAGCACATCCCGGTGCAGGAAGGCGACTTCGTGCAGAAGGGTGACTATATCATGGACGGCAACCCGGCCCCGCACGACATCCTGTCGATCCTGGGCGTCGAGGCTCTGGCCAATTACATGGTGAAAGAGGTGCAGGAGGTCTATCGTCTGCAGGGCGTGAAGATCAACGACAAGCACATCGAAGTCATCGTGCGTCAGATGCTGCAGAAGTGGGAGATCTCGGACTCGGGTGACACCACGCTGCTCAAGGGCGAACATGTCGACAAGCAGGAATTCGACGCGGCCAATGAAAAGACCATCGCCCGCGGCGGTCGCCCGGCCTCGGGCGAGCCGATCCTGCTGGGGATCACCAAGGCCTCGTTGCAGACCCGCTCCTTCATCTCGGCGGCCTCCTTCCAGGAGACCACCCGCGTGCTGACCGAAGCCTCGGTTCAGGGCAAGAAGGACAAGCTGGTCGGCCTCAAGGAAAACGTGATTGTCGGTCGTCTGATCCCGGCAGGTACCGGTGGAGCAACGCAGCAGATGCGCCATATCGCAACCCAGCGCGACAACGTGGTGATCGCCGCCCGTCGCGAAGAGGCCGAAGCCGCCGCTGCGCTTGCCGCACCGATCATGGATGCCGAGATCGTGGACGACGACCTCGATACTCTGGTCGACACGCCGGAAAGCCGCAATTGATCCGATCGCATGTGAACGAGAAGAACCCCCGTGCCGCGCACGGGGGTTTTTCTTTGTGTGGTCAGGCGTAGAATGGGCGGAGCAGGAGGTGCGACATGCCCGAACCCATGCTCCGGGATTTGCCCGGCTTTGGCCCCCGGCTGCGCCGTTTGCGGCGGGCGCGGTCGATGAAACAGGCGGCGCTGGCCGAGGCGCTGGATACCAGCCAAGCCACCGTTTCGCGTTGGGAGGCGGGGACGCAGCTGCCAGACGGGGCAACCCGCCGCCGCGCGCTGGAGTTGTTGACACGGGATGTCTGCGACGATGCGGTGCTGCGTCGACTGGTGGAACATTCATCGGACTGCCTGCATCTTGTGGACGAGGCCAATCATGTCTGTCTGGCCTATTCCCCGTCCCGCGCGCGGCAATGGCGGCAATCGCAGCGGGCCCTGCTGGGACAATCGCTCTGGCCTTATGCCACGGTCGAGATCCAGGCCGCCGAGGCGGCGCTGGACGGATCGGACTGGTGGGAGAGCCAGACGCCGAACCCCCGGCTGTTCCATACCAGCCGCCGGGTTTATGACGCGTTGACCGTGGTCGAGGGCGGCCTCTTGTGGGAGCGGCTCTATCTTTCCGACGGCACGCCGGTCCGGCTCTGCTCGCAGGCGCACAGCCCGCATAATTAATTCGTGGCGCGTGATGCCCTGGCGGGGTATCGCGGGATCATGCGCCCGAAACTGACCTTGCCCCCCTTGCCCCTGATCCTGCTGCTTTGGCTGGCAGGGCTTGGTGCGGCGGGGCAATTTGCCAAGATCGCGGTACCCTTTGACTTGGTCCGGCAACTCTATCCCGATGCGGGCGCGGGGCAGGGTTGGCTGCTCTCGGTGATCAGCGTCTTTGGTATTCTCTTTGGCATGGTCGCGGGCCTTCTGACCGCGCGTTATGGCTGTCGCCGGTTGCTGGTGGCGGGTCTTGCCCTGGGCGCGCTCATGTCGCTGTGGCAGGCCACGCAGCCCGCATTTGCACTGATGCTGGCCAGCCGCATGATCGAGGGGCTTTCCCATCTGGCCATCGTGGTGGCCGCACCCACCCTGATCGCGCAGATTGCCCCCGTGCCGCTGCGCAACTTTGCCATGACCTTGTGGAGCACCTTTTTTGGCGTCGCCTTTGCGCTGGTCGCCTGGATCGGCCTGCCCTGGGCGCAGACGCATGGGGTGGCGGGCCTGTTCCTGTGCCACGGGGGGGTTATGGCGGTGCTGGCGGCTGCGGTCTGGAGACTGCTGCCTGCCGACGAGACCGCAACCGACGCGGAAAACAGCTTGCGCCCGCGTGACCTGCTCGCCCGGCACCTGTCGGCCTATGGGTCGCCCCGCATTGCTGCGCCGGCTGTGGGCTGGCTGTTCTATACGCTGACCTTCGTCTCGCTGGTGGCGATCCTGCCACCGCTGTTGCCGGAAGACCTGCGGGCAACCATCGTGGGCGTGATGCCCCTGACCAGTATCGCGGTGGCACTGCTGGTGGTTACCCCGCTCTTGCGGCGCTGGCCTGCGACCGGTGTGGTGATCGCGGGGTTTGGCCTGTCGGCACTGGTTTTGTCGGGTTTCTGGCTGGGGGTGCCGACGCCGGTTCTGTGCGTGCTGCTCTTTGCGACATTGGGGCTGGTGCAGGGGGCGAGCTTTGCCGCGATTCCCGCGCTCAATGCCTCGAGCCAGGATCGCGCGCTCGCCAACGGGGCGCTGGCGCAGATGGGCAACCTGGGCAACACGCTGGGCACACCGCTGCTGTTGTTGGTGCTGGCCGCCTGGGGCACCGGAGCGTTGCTGGCGGCGGTGATCCTGATCTATCTGGCGGGTATCTCACTGCATCTCTGGTTGTGGTGGCGCCGCCGACGCGAATAGGCGCGGACCCGAAATGTGGCGACTTGCCATTTCGTTCTGGCCTCGCCAGAAATGAAACGCAGCCAGTGCGCGGCCTCGGAAACCGGTACCGGCCTATTCCATTTGGCGAGGCCAGGATATGTCACCAAATATGCGCGGCGCGCTTCTGATGATGGCGAGCATGGCGGCATTCACCTGCAACGACACGGTTGTGAAACTGCTTGGCGCAGAGATGCCGCTGTTCCAGATCCTGGTCCTGCGCAGCGGGTTGTCGGCGGTCTGGATCTATATCATGGCGCGGCATCTGGGGGCGCTCCACCTGCGGTTTGGCCGCCGCGACAGGATGCTGGTGGCATTGCGCTGCCTGTCCGAGATCGGCGCCACCTACTTCTTTCTCACCGCGCTTCTGAACATGCCGCTGGCGAATGTGACGGCGGTGCTGCAAATGCTGCCGCTGACCGTGACACTCGGGGCGGCCCTGTTCTTTGGCGAACAGGTTGGTTGGCGGCGGATGCTGGCGATCGGGCTTGGGTTTTGTGGCATGCTGCTGATCGTGCGACCGGGGCCGGATGGGTTCACGCTTCATGCGATCTATGCGATGGCGGCGGTGATCTGTGTCACCGCGCGTGACCTGGTGACGCGGCGGATGTCGTCGCAGGTGCCTTCGCTGACGGTCACGCTGGCCACGGCCGTGTCGGTGATGTGCTTCGGGCTCGTAGGGTCGCTGACAGTGGATTGGATTCCCTTGAGAACGGACCTTTCCCTGGGCCTGTTGGCGGCCTCGCTGCTGGTTTTGGGCGGTTATCTGTTCAGCGTGATGGTGATGCGGATCGGTGAGGTCGGCTTTGTCGCGCCGTTTCGCTATTCAAGCCTGATCTGGGCGCTGGTTCTGGGATGGCTCGTCTTTGGCGACTGGCCCGATCCGCTGACCATGACCGGGGTGGCGCTGGTGGTGGCGACCGGGCTCTTTACCCTGTTCCGCGAACGGGCGTCACGGCATCGGGGCTGAGAAGATCTCGCGCACGCGGGCATTGTCGACATTGAAGCGGGCCTTGAAATAGGCCTCCTCGTCCGCATCAAGCGGTTGATAGCGGAACTGTTTGGCACCCGGCTTGGCGCGGGAATCGTTAAATTCGTTATGGCCGCGCAGCATCATGTCCTCGCCGGGGACCGTGATCGTCGGCATGACGGTCCATAGTTTGTGATGACCGAAATGCATGATGCCCTCACGATGACCGGGGGCAACGATCACCCCAAGCGCGATGGCGCTGTAGGCGAACTGGAACGGGCTGACCTCGATCCCGCGTTTGCCACAGCGAAACACGTAGCCGGTATTGAAATCGACCGCCACCGCCGGGTGTTTGCGCCAGAGCGCTTCGGTATCTGCGGCGACCTCGCGATAGCGGGCGACGAAATCGCGGGCCATGCCGTCATCGTCATCCAACCGGAATTGCAGGCAGGGCGCATCGATGTCGTGGCGGTGATCGTCGAGCGCCTGCGCCATCGCGGTGCGGTGGCGCAGCGGTGGATAGGCGCGGATGCGGATCTGGGGCACATCCCGCACCAGAGCCTCCAGCCGGGCCCGGTAGCTGTCGGGAAAGCATTCGCCGATCACCACCAGAAACTCGAAATCCGGGTCGGTCTGTCCCGCGACCGAGGGCAGGGTGATTGCCTCGAACTGGCGGAAACGGTCCTCCATCCGGGTAGGCGCATAGAGATAGGCGCGCCGCTCGTCCAGCGTTTCGTGCATCACCTTGAAGCCGCCATGGCCAAGATAGCTGAACCGGCAAAGACCCAGAACCTGCATGTTCAGCCCCCTGAAAAGACGCGTTTGACGTGATCCTCGCGGATAGCGAAGCGGGCGGCAAAATCGGCTGCCTGCTCTTCGCTCAACGGTTCCAGCGACACCGGCTTGTTCTTGTTCTGACGCGAGTCATTATAGTCGTTGAGGCTGCGCACCCACATTGGCGCGTCTGAAATGCTGATCACCGGCATGAAGCGGCCGATCTTCTCATGGGCAAAGTTCATGATCGTCAGTTTGCAGCCGCCTTTCACATACATGCCCAGCGCGGCGACATACAGCGCGCGGACCGTTTCTTTGGCGGTGATACCCGGGGCGTCAATCTCGGCCAGGTATCCCCGGTTGAAATCGACCGCGACGGTGCGGTTTCCGGCCACCAGCCCGCCGCAGTCGTTCAGGGTGCGGCGCAACCGTTCGATGAAATCAACCGAAATCGCGTCATCATCGTCATGGCGGAATTGCAGGCAGGGTTTGGTCGGGTCCTTGCGGGCCTTGTTCAGTATTTCCTTCATCACCTCGCGCTGGGGGCGGGGTGGTTCTGTCACGATCCGCACCTGCGGTACATCCGCCGTCAGGTCGTGCAGCCGGTCGCGGTGCTCTTTTGGAAGGCTGTCGCCGATGACGACGATCAGGTCAAAATTCTGATCCGTCTGTTCGCGCAGACAGGGCAAGGCCGAGGTTTCGAACAGACGGAACCGCTCTTCCAGACGGTCGTTGGAATACAGATAGGCGATACGCTCTTCGGTGGTCTCATGATCGACCTGAAAGCCGCCGATCGCGGGATAGGAAAACCGGCACAGACCGATGGCCTGCATGTCCCTGCTGTCCATAGACAAAACCTTCTCGACACTGCCGGACAAGTTTGGCAGTCTGCCACGACCTTGGCAACCGGGGGTGGGCTGTTGACACTCTGGCCGACTCCCCCTATTACGCGCGCTATCTCGGACACCGTGGGCCGCCCCACGACCGATTTCAAATAGACGTGGTCAAGGTCCGGACAGCTTTATCGTCCCGATCCTCTGATAACCAACCGCGACGTTCGCCTCGGAATGGGAACGCTCGCGGGTTTTGTGCTTGCATAGATCGCAAGTACGCCAAACTGAAGCCGCACGCAGCGCGCGTGCATGACATGTGTGTTGCAAAACGGGGAAAAGACCGGAATGCCAACGATCCAACAGCTGATCCGCAAGCCGCGGCAGCCGAAAGTAAAACGCTCGAAGTCCCAGCACCTGGAACAGTGCCCGCAGAAACGCGGCGTCTGCACCCGGGTCTATACCACCACTCCGAAGAAACCGAACTCGGCAATGCGTAAAGTTGCCAAGGTCCGCCTGACCAACGGTTACGAAGTGATCTCCTACATCCCCGGTGAAAGCCACAACCTGCAAGAACACTCGGTTGTTCTGATCCGTGGCGGCCGTGTAAAAGACCTTCCCGGCGTGCGTTACCACATCCTGCGCGGTGTTCTGGATACCCAGGGCGTCAAAGACCGTAAGCAGCGTCGTTCGAAATACGGCGCGAAGCGTCCCAAATAAGAAGGAGAGGCCGAGATGTCCCGTCGTCACGCCGCAGAAAAACGCGAAGTCCTGCCCGACGCCAAATTTGGCGACAAGGTTCTGACCAAGTTCATGAACAACCTGATGATCGACGGCAAGAAGTCGGTCGCAGAGCGCATCGTCTACAACGCCTTCGATCGCGTTGAGAACAAGATCAAGCGCGCCCCCGTCGAAGTGTTCCACGAAGCGCTCGACAACATCAAACCCTCGGTCGAGGTCCGCTCGCGCCGTGTGGGTGGTGCCACTTATCAGGTTCCGGTCGAAGTGCGCCCCGAGCGCCGCGAAGCGCTGGCCATCCGCTGGCTGATCGCCGCCGCGCGCAACCGCAACGAAAACACCATGGAAGAACGCCTCGCCGGCGAGCTGCTGGACGCTGTCCAGTCGCGCGGAACCGCCGTGAAGAAGCGCGAAGACACCCACAAGATGGCCGAGGCGAACAAAGCCTTCAGCCATTACCGCTGGTAATTCTAGAGGCTCAGACCAATGGCACGCGAATATCCGCTGAACCTATACCGGAACTTCGGTATCATGGCTCACATCGACGCAGGCAAAACGACCTGCTCGGAACGTATCCTGTATTACACCGGCAAATCCCACAACATTGGTGAGGTGCATGACGGCGCCGCCACCATGGACTGGATGGAGCAGGAGCAGGAACGCGGCATCACCATCACCTCGGCTGCGACCACCACATTCTGGGAGCGCACCGAGGACGGCCAGACCGCCGACACCCCCAAGCACCGCCTGAACATCATCGACACCCCCGGCCACGTTGACTTCACCATCGAAGTCGAGCGTTCGCTGGCCGTGCTCGACGGTGCCGTCTGCGTGCTCGACGCCAACGCCGGTGTCGAACCCCAGACCGAAACCGTGTGGCGTCAGGCCGACCGCTACAAGGTGCCGCGCATGGTGTTCGTCAACAAGATGGACAAGATCGGCGCCGACTTCTTCAACTGCGTGCGCATGATCGAAGACCGCACCGGCGCCCGCGCGGTTCCGGTCGGTATCCCGATCGGCGCGGAAAACGAGCTGGAAGGCCTGGTTGACCTGGTCACCATGGAAGAATGGCTGTGGCAGGGCGAAGACCTCGGCGCAAGCTGGGTCAAGGCCCCGATTCGCGACAGCCTGAAGGACATGGCTGAAGAATGGCGCGGCAAGATGATCGAAGCGGCCGTCGAAGAAGACGACGACGCGATGATGGAATACCTCGAAGGCAACGAGCCCGACGTGCCGACCCTGCGCAAACTGCTGCGCAAGGGCACTCTGGCGCTGCATTTCGTGCCGGTTCTGGGTGGCTCCGCATTCAAGAACAAGGGTGTTCAGCCGCTGCTCAACGCCGTGATCGACTATCTGCCCAGCCCGCTGGACGTTGTTGACTACATGGGGTTCAAGCCCGGTGACGAGGAAGAAGTGCGTAACATCGCGCGCCGCGCCGATGACAACATGGCCTTCTCGGGCCTGGCGTTCAAAATCATGAACGACCCGTTTGTCGGCTCGCTGACCTTTACCCGCGTTTACTCGGGCGTCCTGAAAAAGGGCGACACCATGCTGAACTCGACCAAGGGCAAGAAAGAGCGCGTTGGTCGTATGATGATGATGCACTCGAACAACCGCGAGGAAATCGATGAAGCCTTTGCAGGCGACATCATCGCGCTGGCGGGTCTGAAAGACACCACGACCGGTGACACGCTGTGTGACTCCAAGGATCCGGTGGTTCTGGAAACCATGACCTTCCCCGATCCGGTTATCGAGATCGCGGTCGAACCCAAGACCAAGGGCGACCAGGAGAAGATGTCCCAGGGTCTGGCCCGTCTGGCCGCCGAAGACCCGTCCTTCCGCGTGGAAACCGACCTGGAATCGGGTCAGACCATCATGAAGGGCATGGGCGAACTTCACCTGGACATCCTGGTGGACCGTCTCAAGCGCGAGTTCAAGGTTGAGGCCAACATCGGTGCGCCGCAGGTGGCCTATCGTGAAACTATCTCGAAAGAGGTCGAGCATACCTACACCCACAAGAAACAGTCGGGTGGTTCGGGTCAGTTCGCCGAGGTCAAGCTGGTCATCACCCCGACCGAGCCGGGCGAAGGCTACTCCTTCGAAAGCCGGATCGTCGGCGGTGCCGTGCCCAAGGAATACATCCCGGGTGTGGAAAAGGGCATCAAGTCTGTCATGGATAGCGGCCCGCTGGCCGGTTTCCCCGTGATCGACTTCAAGGTCGCCCTGATCGACGGTAAGTTCCACGACGTTGACTCCAGCGTTCTGGCCTTCGAAATCGCCGCCCGTATGGGTATGCGCGAAGGCATGAAGAAAGCCGGTGCAAAGCTGCTGGAACCGATCATGAAGGTCGAGGTGATCACGCCTGAGGAATACACCGGTGGCATCATCGGTGACCTGACCTCGCGTCGGGGCCAGGTGTCGGGACAGGAAAACCGTGGCAACGCGATCGCGATCAACGCTTTCGTGCCGCTGGCCAACATGTTCGGCTACATCAACACCCTGCGTTCGATGTCGTCGGGCCGTGCCCAGTTCACCATGCTGTTCGACCACTACGATCCCGTCCCGCAGAACATCTCGGACGAGATCCAGGCGAAATACGCGTAATCGGCGGTGCGTGGGCAACCACGCACCCTGTCAACCCTTAGGGTGCGTGCCCGCACGTACCGGCAAGTGAAATAAAGGAGCTTTGCAATGGCAAAGGAAAAGTTTGAGCGTAATAAACCGCACGTCAACATTGGCACGATCGGCCACGTTGACCACGGCAAGACGACGCTGACCGCAGCGATCACCAAGTATTTCGG